>CACXCH010000055.1 GCA_902766085.1 uncultured Eubacteriales bacterium | reverse complement strand
CTTGCTTCGGGTTGCGTCCGGTTCTTGTAGTTAAAAAATAATATATCTAATATCTAAAATCTAATATCCCGGCGCCCAAAAGGCTTGAAATAACCGGAGTACAGAGAATATAAAAATTAAATAAAAAGCTCCCTAAATGGCTCTGACATTTGGGAGCTCGCCTAAAAATAGATTGCAGCAAATATAAAAAAAGAATACAACAGTAGTAGAAAAAATAATTTCACAAGGATTGGAGATACTGCATATAATGAATAATTATGATGAAGTAATGAAACTCGTAATGAAATTTAAAAAGGAATTCCCCAAAGTAATATTTATAGTTGCAAATGGTGGGTTTTATAATGTATATGGAAAAGATGCAATCATAGTTGGATATATTCAAAACTACAAAGTATATAACATAGAAGTAAATATAAATGAAAATACACAAGAAGTTCCAAAAACTGGTTTCCCAGCAAAAGCACTAAATGAGGTAATTGAAATTTTAAATAAAAAGAGACTGAGTTACACAATAAAAAGAGTTAGTAGTACAAACATTCTTGATTGTGAAAAGAAAATTTATAACAATGGTAATTATGATAGATTATATGAAACAGGTAAAAAGTATATTAATATAAAACAAAATATACAAAAAGCCAATAAACTTATGAATGCACATTTTAAGGATGAAGGCTTTTCAAATGTATTGGAGGAAATACTGAAAATGCTAGAAAAGTTTAAAAAAGATGATTTCTATAACTCAGCGTAAGCTAGGTATAGATTAGGGCACTATTGTAAGACGGAGGAGTAATTCGTTTCTTATTTGGTTGTCGTCCCGCTGCGTGAATGCGAACTGGAACAACGCTAACTTCAACTTACGCTATGTATCAGGCTCAGGGTCGTTGAACACTAACAATGTGTTCAACTCGAACACTAACGTCAACTCCACTTGCTTCGGGTTGCGTCCGGTTCTTGTAGATTCTACAAAACTGCATTGATATATTGACAATTATACGAAATAAGATAAAAGTTAATATGTTAGAAGCTGTAGAAACAAATAGCTGTCCTTGTGTATTTACTAAAAAAGGAGTTTTCATTTAATTTGTCATAATAGAGAGAACATCTATCTAAATCACCTTTTGGCTCGTGAATAACAATTGGCTAGTTACCAGTTGCTGAATAAACTTAATGTTGATCAATAAATTATTTTATAATAATTTAAAAAGTTAACGCCTAAGTTTAAAACCCGGAGCTTGTGATGTATGGAGGGAGCTAGGTAGACCTACACTCTTAATAAACTCTGGTAAATATCTAAAAAAAAGATAGATGAAGGCTTTTGTTAGTAGTATAAATGTCGAAGAGGATTGCTTTCTATTACTATCTATCCTCTTATAGTTAAAAATTATGAGAGGTTCAAAATATTTTAAAAGGTGTAAAAATTAAGATGAGTGAAACAATTGATTTAGAATTGAAAAGGGCCTTCCCAAATTATGTTGTATTCATTAAATACAATGACTACGAAAAACAAAAAAACTCAAGCAAAGTTTTAACACCTAAATATATTGTATATAAAAATGATGCCTTTATATGCTCATACTTTTTAAGAACTAATGTGCAAATAAAAAACTGTAGCATTGCAAAAGTACAGAGCAAATTGCAATTTTGCAGAGGGCAGAAGGAAGAGGTAAATGTATCATCACTTACATTTCCTGGAGAATGCTATTCAAAAATTGCAAACAAGTTAAGAAATTTTTCTGTTAATTATATAAGTGTAAACAAATCAGAAAATTACTATGAGATTGAACGCATTGAGTTTAAAGATAATGCTTATTATAATGTTTACAATAAAGTCAAGCCAATAGTAAAAAAAGGGTTTGGCAAGAAGACTTAGTTTAATAAAAATGATTCTTAAAGTTTTGAAAAAATGTAAAAAGTTTTAAATCAAAACTTATAAAATAAAAACTTAGAAATGGATGAAGATTAAGAAATGGCAGTAGTTGAAAAATTTAAGTTAATATTGCTTGTCCAAAATTATATAAAGGAAATGCTAAAGCTAACTGAAAACTTTCCGAGAAATGGCAAGTTGGTACGTGAAGAATTGATAAAAGAATCATTTGAAATACTCAACAAAATATCTATTGGAAACAATAGCCACAACAAAAAGCTAAAGAAGACTTATGCTGATGAAGCAATAGGAAATGTAAAGGTTGCAGAATTTTTAGTTGAAGTTTGTGAGGAAAACAAATATATCAATAGCAAAAGTTCATATAAACTTAAAAATTCTTTAACGGAAATTTTGAAATGCTTAATTGGATGGAGGAAATCACTATAATGAAAAGAATGGGCAACCTCTATGAAAACTTTTTATCGAACGAAAATCTTTATAAGTGCTACAAGGAAGTTCTTGATAACACTAAAAACCAAAGGAGAGTTAACTGGCTTTTGGACAACAAAGATAAAGTGCTAGATGAAATAAAAACAGCACTAAGAAATGATACATACAAAGTTGGACCGTATAACTTCTTTACAATATATGAACCAAAGAAAAGGCTAATTGCTAGCCAGGGGATGAAAGACAAGATTATAAATCACATGGTCGCTAGAGGAATTTTATATCCAGCGTTACTACCTAGTATGTTGCCATACAATGTTGCGAGTAGAGAAGGTATGGGAACAAGAAAGGGTATTGAATATGTTGAACAATTTAGAGACTATTATAGAAAACGAGGGATAGAAAAATATTACATTTTAAAATGTGATATTAGTAAGTTCTTTCAAAGCATAAACCATAAAATATTAAAAGAAAAACTGAGAAAGAAAATTAAAGATCCAAAGGCCTTGAAAATTACTTTTGAAATAATAGATAGCTACAAAGAGGGACTAGGGATTGGAAGTATGACAAGTCAAGTTCTTGCAATTTTTTTCCTTAATGATATGGATCATTACATAAAGGAAAAGTTAAAAATAAAATGCTATGTACGTTACCAAGATGATTTTTTACTTTACTCAGATTCTAAGGAGTACCTCGAATATTGCAAAGAGCAAATTATAAAGTTCCTAAAGAAAGAGGACTTAGTTTTAAATAATAAAACAGCAATATATTCTAATAAAAAAAATTTTATTTTTATTGGAAGAAACCAAAAAGGGCAATATAGTAAGAGGAGAACTGCCCGAAGGAGGCTAAAGGAAAAAAGATACTTTTATTTTAAGGGCAAAATAAATATAGATAGCTATATTTCTTCTATCGTGAGTTTGAAGAAATTAAGCGGAATAAAAAATCTATGAAAGAGGGAAAGAGATGTCTAAATCAATAGAAGTATATTATGATTTAAAGTTACACCAAGGAGAAAATAATAGCGAAAATACGGATTTAACCAAGCTTGTATATTTATTCAAGGTTGGAGTTTTTTATTTGTTTTTCAATAATGATGCAATAAAATTCTCACCAATATTAAATTTACAGCTTATAAAATATGGAACAAATGCAGTAGATTGTGGTTTTCCAATGGGAGCACTAGGAAAATACACAAAAATGCTTAAGGACCTAGGCTATAACTTTAGAATAGTTAGGCTTAAAGATAGCAAAGTTACAAACAATCCATACTGTGTATATAAAACAAACTTTCTTGACATAGGTGATGAAGATACACTTACGGCGAATGAAATCGAATTTGTTGGAGAACTAAAAAATTATGATGACTATGTAAAAGAAGCACAATTACCAAAAATAAAAATGATGAGAAAAGAAGAGCCTATTATAAATATTGGCAACCAAAGTAATATAACAAATACTGCTAAT
>CACXCH010000054.1 GCA_902766085.1 uncultured Eubacteriales bacterium | reverse complement strand
CCATGGTCAACGTGTGCAATTATTGCTATATTTCTTATTTTATCATTATTCATCGTTTTATTTCCTTTCGTTCACATAACCACTAAATTATATAATATTTTAGTAGTTATGTCAACAGCTAATTATTAAAAATACTATCAAAACCTTTTGCATCAATTTTTTCTTTTTCTAGTAAAACAGCAGCTACAGCATCAAGCTTATCTCTGTGTTCAATTAGTATTTCTTGTGCTCTTTTATATGCATTTTCAAGTATATTACTAACTTCTTTTCCAATTCGGTCTTCTAAATTATTTCCAAGTAGTTGAAGTCCATAAGGGTCTTTATCAATATTAATTGACATTGGACCTATATTATCGTCCATTCCATAGACCGTTACCATATCTCTTGCAATTTTCATCGCTACTTCAATATCATTACTTGCTCCTGTTGATATATCATCAAGTGCTACTTTTTCTGCAGCTCTTCCTCCCATAAGAGAAATTAGTTTTTCTTCCATTTCAGTTTTTGATATATAGAATTTATCTTCATTGTTTCTATACATTGTATAGCCACCTGCTATTCCTCTAGGTATAATTGAAATTTCCTTTACTTGGTCTTGAGTTGGCAAATATTTGCTAACAACAGCGTGCCCAGCTTCGTGATAAGCTGTAAGTTTTTTGTCTTTTTCAGATATAGCTTTGTTCTTTTTCTCAAGCCCCATTTCAACTTTCTTTAGGGCATCTTCTATATCATCTTCATCAATTAATTCATGTTTTCTAGTTGCTGCATAAATCGCTGCTTCATTTAAAATATTAGCAAGTTCTGCTCCACTTGCTCCTGCTGTGTCTTCAGCAATAGATCTTAGTGAAACATCTTTACTGATTTTTTTATCCTTTGCGTGGATTTTTAAAATTTCCTCTCTGTCATTAACATCAGGTAAGCTTATAGTAATCCTTCTGTCAAATCTGCCTGGTCTAAGTAAAGCTTCGTCAAGCATTTCAGGCCTATTTGTTGCAGCTATTACTATTATTGATGTATCAGAATTAAATCCATCCATTTCCACCAATAATTGATTTAAGGTTTGATTGTTTTCTGTGTCCGCTCCGCTTGTAGCCGTTCTTCTTGAGCCAATTGCATCAATTTCATCTATAAAAATAATACAAGGTGAAATATTTTTTGCTTTATCAAATAGTTTTCTAACTCTTGATGCTCCAAGCCCTGCAAACATTTCAACAAATTCAGATCCACTCATTGATATAAATGGTACATTTGCTTCTCCAGCTATCGCTTTTGCAATCAATGTTTTCCCTGTTCCTGGCTTACCACAAAGTAAAACTCCCTTTGGAACTTTTGCTCCCATTTTAGTGTATTTCTTTGGTTCTTTTAGGAAATCAACTATTTCGATCATTTCATCTTTTTCCTCTTTAAGACCTGCTACATCTTTAAATGTAACTCTGTCTTTCGAGATATCAGGATTATAAACTTGTCCCTTGTCTCCAAGTCCTTGCATTTCAATGATTACATAAAATAATATAAGCATTAAAATAGTCGGTAATAAAGAAAATAAAGAATCTAGTATAGCTATAATAGTATTTCGTGGTTTTTGAATCAACTCTATACTATTTCCATCTTCTACTTTTTTCTGAATAAGCTCAATAAACGCTTGAACATTTGGTACAACAGCAGTTTTCATTTTGTCATCTTCAGTATCACCAACATATTTTAGTTTAACAGTTGAGCTTCCAGTTGTCATCTCAATTTTCTCAATTTTATTATCATTAATATCTTTGATCAGTTGTGTATATGCTACTTTATCTTCGTCCTCATTTTCATCATTTTTCTTAAAAAACATAAAATAATAAGTAGCACAAAGTACAGCTATTAAAACAATTGTAATAATTGAATAAATTATTTTCTTTTTATTGTTTTTTTTGTTGTTATTTGGTTTGTTTTTATTAGCCATTAAAAAATCCTTTCTATTAAGTTTTAGTTGTAATTAATACTTCATTTGTTATAATTAATACTTTCAACTAACTATTTTAAGTTTCGATTATAATTATAATTAATACTTTTAACTAACTGTTTTAAGTTTCGGTTATAATTATAGTTAATACTTTTAACTAACTGTTTTCGGTATCCTCTTTCCCATTTTTTTCTATTTTTTTAGTTACTTCCGTTTTTCTTTTTATTAAGTTAGATTTTAACATAAGCATTGCTGCTAAAATATAGACATAAGTAATCAGCAAATACATCACTTGAAAATATTTCATAGTAAATCCAGTATAGAAGTTTACCACAATATAAATTAATTGTAAGATTGTTGGCAATGTAAGCGCTGAAACAGATATTGCATAAACTGCCGTATATTTTAATGGCAGACCTATAAATTTCTCGGTAATTATTCCTAGAACAGATATTGCTAAAACATTTATTAGGCCTGTTATGAAATATACAATAAATGTAAATATCCATAGATATACAAATATACTCCCAAGACCAGCATTAGTTAATATATCAAGTTGCTTGCTTGTTAATTCATATCCTTCTGCAACTTTATACGTGTACGTAGATACATCGTTACTGGCCTTGTAGTTGTTATAATCTGTAAAAATGCCATCTATTTTAAATAGAAAAATCAATGCAATTATTAATGAAAAAATAATGATTATTTCTGTTAAGTACAATGTTGTTCTTTTGAAACTCTCCCCAGCTATAATATAGTATTTGTCAAAGTCAAAAATACTTATCTTTAATTTTTTGAAAAAATTAATATTTACTTTTTTTGATTCATCTTTTACATTTTCTGCTTCTTTTTTAATGTTTGAAGTGTTTTTTTCATCCATTTTCACATTCATTCCTTCCATAGTAGGCTAGATACTATCCCAACAAAGAACTTTTTAATCCATTCTTTCAATTAATAAAGAATAAATAACTTTATTATTTAGCAATATTAATCTGTAGGATTCTCTGTATCAGGTGGTAAGTCATCATCATCTGTTTCATCATCAGGTATAGTAACATTAGTAGTTGTATTTTCTTGCTGCTTTCCCTCATATTGGTTTACAGTAATTGTAATTGTACCACCACTTGCTGCTTTTGTTGTGCTTTGTTTTAATACTATTCCTTTTGCATTTGATGGATCCTGATCTTTAGAAACTTCTACTTTAAATCCTGCGTCTGTAAGAGATTTTCTAGCATCCGCTTCTGTTTTTCCAACAACATTTGGAACATCAATTTCAGGGGCTGATGTGTGAATATCACACGTCTCTTGAGGAGCTTCTTCTACTTTTTGAGCAGGAGACCACTTTGCATTCTTTTCTGTATCAATCAATACCCCGTAAGTCTTTATCTCTGTATCTGGGCAATATTCAGTAGCAATTTTTCCTGATTCTTTACAAATTTTGACCGTTGTATGGCCATCGCAGTCCTCAGGTATATGGTCTTCAGCAAAAATTTCAGAATATGTTTCTTTGCAATTTTCAGTAGCTTTTTTGCCTGTTGCTTTGCAAATTTCAACTGTTACAATTCCATCTGGCTTATTAAATGATTTTGCCTCTAAACCAGAGTGAATTGATTTCATACAATCAAACCAAACTGTTGCAGCCGGATTTTTTGTTGCAAACTGTCCATTGTTGTTATCATTTCCATACCAACATGCAGCTGCATAATAAGGTGTCATTCCACAGAACCATCTATCAATATTATCGTTTGTTGTACCTGTTTTTCCTGCGACATTCATCTTTCCTAAATAACCATTGAATGACTTCGCTGTTCCATTTTTTACAGGTCCTGTTAATAAGTCCTCTTCAATATAAGCATTTTGTTCTGTCATTACTCTATTTGATTCTTGGCTTGCTTCTATTATAGTTTTTCCTGAAGCATCTGTAACTTTTGTATAGAATGTAGGCTCAATATATACACCTCCATTTGCAATCATTGCAAAACCAGCAGCCATTTGTAATGGTGAAACATCAACAGTTCCTAATGCCATACTTAAACCCGCATCTGATGTTGATGTATCGATTCCTATACTACTAAGGAATGATGTTGATTTGTCAATTCCCATAATTGAAAGAAGTTTAATTTCTGGAACATTGCAAGATTTTGTAAGTATAGTTCTCATATCCTCTATGCCATGGTTTGAGCTACCCACTGTATAATTTTTTCCGAAAGTTGTTTTTACATCGTAAAATAAGGTTGATGCTGTAATTGTACCAGTTTCAAGTCCTGGAGCTACCGTAGCTAATGGCTTAAATGATGAACCTGCTTGACGTTTTGATGTGCCTCTGTTTAATCCTAGAGTATCTTGGTCACTTCCTAATCCTCCAACTTCTCCTACTACATATCCTGTTGATGGTTCAATAACAACCATTGCTGATTGACCTTTATGATCTTCATTTTTATTTTTTGGATTTGATCCTGTTAAAATATATTTAGAATTTTGCATTACTTCTTCCATCTTGCTTTGTACCGATGGATCAACAGTAGTGTAAATATTATATCCACTATTGATTAACATTTCTCTCGCTTCTGAATATTTTATATCATCTCTTTCTGAAATTTCATTAGCAATTTGGTTAATAGCTGCCGCTGCATGATATGACAATTCAGACTTTCCATTAGAAACACTGCCTTGTGAGAAATTTAATCCATTATTAACTTCTTCTGTAGCTGTATCGTTTTCTTCTTTAGTTATTTTTCCTAATTCGTACATTTTATTAATAACTGTTAATGTTCTCTTTTTGACTTTGTCTGAAATATCAGTTGAAGATGTAAATACATTATAGTTATTAGGAGAATGGTTTATTCCTGCGATAAACGCTGCTTCAGCAATAGATAAATCCTTAGCTGATTTATTAAAATAATAATTAGCAGCTGATTCAACTCCTCTAATTTCAAGTCCAGATGATGAGCCTAGGTAAATTCTGTTCAAATATCTCTGCAGAATTTCATCCTTTGTAAACATTTTTTCAAGGCTTACTGCTCTAGACCACTCCCTTACCTTTCTTTGAATAGCAGCAAATCCTGAACGTTCATTATCATTCATTGTAATTTTTACTAATTGCTGTGTTATTGTACTACCACCAAAGCTAGATTTACCACCAGTAATTATATATTGGAAAATTGCATGTAAAGTTCTTTTGATGTCTATTCCTCCATGCTCATAGAATCTCTCATCCTCTATTGAAACAAACGCATCAGGAAGGTATCCCATTTCATCAAGATTAAGTTTTTTATTAATTTCATCCCCTGTTAGTTTAATAATTTCATTTCCGTCTTTATCATAAATAGTTGCTCCTTTATCACTCATAAACTGGTCTTTATCGATTGCCCATCTATCAGTTTTAAAAATTGCAACAACAACTGCAATGCCAATTATAACTAAAAGTAAAAATAAAATAAGCACTATTTTTAAGACTTTTTTTATAACACTATTCTTGCCTTTTTTCTTTTTATCTTTATTACCTTTTTTATTAGCTTTTTTTAGTTGTTCTTCAGTTATAGGTTTAAATACAACTGTTTCATCACTAATTTTATTCCCTTTGTTTTTTGAATTATTGTTTTTTTCGTGTTTTTTATTATTTCCCATTTTACCCTTAATTTCCTCCTATTAGGACTCAAGTAATTTTTAATATGTTTAATAAAACATAAGTACTTACATTATATTACAAAAATTAAAAGATTACAACATATTATATTCAAAAATTTGTGCTCCGTCTTTAATCAATTCGTTAGATCCTTCATAATTAATGTTATCTATGTTTCCCGGCACAACATAAATATCTTTTCCTTGGTCTAATGCAAAATTTACAGTCACCATAGTTCCGCTATTCTTTCTTGCTTCAACAATAATTACAGATTTAGAGATGCCACTAATAATTCTGTTCCTATAGCAAAAATTGTTTTTATCAATTTTGTCAAAAAAGTTATATTCACTTATTAGTGTTCCATTATGTTTAAGAATTTCAATTGCCAGTTTTCTATTGCATAATGGGTAGATTTTATCTAAACTTTTTGGTAAAACAGCAATTGTTTTTCCCTTAGCTTTTAATGCACCAATATGAGCATAGCTATCTATTCCATTTGCTAATCCACTAACGATTATGTTTCCTTTTAATGCTAGCTCATAGGCAATTTTCTCAGCCATTAATTTACCGTTTTTACTTGGATTTCTTGATCCTACAATTGAGATACAATTTTGCGATAAATTTGAAACGTTTCCTATTACGTAAATATTTTTTGGCCTATCATAGATATGATAAAGTGATTTAGGGTATGAATCACTCTTTTCGTTAATTTTTAATATTAAAATTTTGGCCTCCTTTCAATTTCAAAAAAGTTCTTAAATAAATTGTAAAAAACGGGCTATAAAAAATTAGTCCGTTTTTTGGTTCAACCATTCTATATATTTGTCAATTATTATTTTTGCCACCTCTTCTGGAGTCCTATTTGTTGTGTCCACTACTAAATCATAATTGCTTAAATCCTCTTTATGAACACCATATACCTCAAAGTATCTTTCATTTTCTAATTGCATTCTTTTTATCATATCATTTTTTTGTTCTTCGATTGTGTTAAAATTTTCTGTAGACTTTCTGTCTTGATCATTAAACGCTCTTTTAGCTGCAACATCAATATTCACAGTTAAGTACACTTTAAAAGATTCAGGCACAGCATACCAGCCAAGCCTTGCATCAATTACAAAATTATCGTGAGTTAATGAGTATTCGTGAGCGCTATTTTCAATTTGTCTATCAATTTCAGTATGTTTAAATACATACTTGTTAAAAGTTGTTACATTCATATTATGTTCTTTAGCAAGTTTTCTAAAGTACTCTCCATTACGGTAAATTGAATAATTAAGCTTTTTGCCAATAATCGTTGAAACAGTACCCTTGCCACTAGCTAAATCACCTGCAATTGAAATTATATGTTTTTTATTCATGATTAGTTCCTATATTTTATTTATTTTTTTCCTCTTGAATATTTTGTTGCTCTAATTTTGCTTTTACTTCTCTATCAATCATAGCATTTTTTTGGAGTTCTTTCCACTCTTGTTCGTTATATATCTTTAACTTATCTGCCTCTATTTCATCAGCAGCAATAGAAACTGGTGATGTATCATCTGTTTCTACTAGAGGTTTGCTCCCTGCAAAAATTTGTCTAGCACGCTTTGATGTAGCAATTGCTAGCCTGTATCTGTTTTCAGCTTTTTCAAGTAATTGTGCAACTGTTGGTTTTACTAACATTTATTTATCTCCTCTCACAATAAAACTTCCTATATTTTACTACAAAAATATAAATAAGTCAACTTTATAGAATAATCATTTTAGCCTAATACAGGTTAATGTTTTTTTTAATAAAAAGTCAAAGGAAGCATAATATTTAATAGGCGAGTAAGACGCACCTTCAGCAACCAATTTGAAAAAATATAGCGACTTGTTGACTATTTTAAAGACATCATTTTCTAAATGCTCTTATAATAATTTTTATCAAATAATATATTGTGAATCCTCCAACACATGCTGATGTAAATAGTTGAATTTTAGGGTAATTCATACTATACAAGTTCATATATGCAAGTGTTGCTACTCCTAAAGCCATCATTTCTAATGCAAATGTAAAAAACATTGCACTATCTTTTTTTATCGATATCTCCAGTAAGATTAGTGTACATACAAGTTCAAAAACAATAAATACCTTAAAATCAGTTAATAATTCTATTGCTGGAATGTTAATAGTTGCTTTTAATAACATAGCAAAATATACAACAATAAAAATCGCTATAATTAGGTTGCTTAAAATATTTGTCCTTTTTAAGTTAGTTTCTTTGCTTATTTTCTTTTTATTTCTCTTAATTTCTTTTTCTATAGACTCAAGTTTCTTTACATCAAATTGGTCTTTTTTTGTTATTTCTTGGCTTTCTTTTTTGTTTGCCATAATCTTATTTCCTTTCTCACAATTCAAACTCATAATTAATCATACTCAATGCAGCAATTGAAGCCGTTTCTGTTCTTAAAATTCTTTTTCCAAGTGTTGCACTTTTAACACCTACAGAACATAGAGTACTATATTCTCTTTCGTCTATCCCACCCTCTGGTCCAATTATAATAGCTATTGATTCTACATTTTTGTTTTTTTGTAAAATCTGTTTTAAATTTTCCTTTTTCTCATTTTCATAGGCTACAATAGCAATATCATATTTCATCAGTCTTTTTGTCATTTCTTCAAATGACAATTTTCTATTTATAGTTGGAATAATATTTCTTTTGCTCTGTTTACTTGAAGCTTCGGCAATCTTTTGCCACCTTTCAATTTTCTTTTCCTCATTATTAAGTTTCATTACACAGTTTTTCATTTCTACTGGGAAAAAGTTCTTAGCCCCTAGTTCAGTACATTTTTGTATGATTAAATCCATTTTATCTGATTTTGGAATTCCTTGAAAAATATCAACATCTACTTTTAGCTCAGTCGATTCATTTTGGGAAACAAGATTGCAGATAACCTTTTTACTATCTATTGAGGCAATTTGTGCAAGATAGCTTTTTGAATTTTTCTTGTTACAAACATAAAATTTTTGTCCGCAAGTAAATCTTAAGACATTTACAATATGATTATAGTCCTCTCCCACAATTATTGCCTGATTTTTGGTTATTTGTTCATCATTAACAAAGAAATTATACATTTATTTTATTCCCCATTCTTCTTCTTGGTCAGTAAGAGTTGATTCTATACTACTATTTAATTGATTTATTGTATTATTCTGTTCAACTATCTTTTGAGATGTTTTATTATACGCCCCATTTTTTGAATTTAATGACATTGTAACAGCAATTCCAGACAAAATTACCATTACAATCATTGTTATAACAAGTGAGCTCATTGTAAGTCCATTTTCATTTTTTTTTCCGCTTTTCTTAGTAAATCTCCAAGAATCCTTACACATATCTTCAAGATTTTTTTCTGCTTTCCAACCTAATTCTTTTTCAGCCTTACTTGGGTCAGCATAACAAGTAGCAATATCTCCCGCTCTTCTTGGAACAATTTCATATTTAATTTTTATATTAGTTGCTTTTTCGAAGTTCTTCACAATATCAAGAACAGAATACCCTTTTCCAGTACCTAAGTTATAGCATTCAACACCGGTAGTCTCATTTGCTTTTGCTATTGCCTTGATGTGTCCCTTTGCTAAATCAACTACATGAATATAATCTCTTACCCCTGTACCATCATGAGTTGGGTAATCATTTCCAAATACTCTTAAATGATCAAGTTTTCCGAGAGCAACTTGATTAATATATGGCATTAGATTATTAGGAACTCCATTTGGTTCCTCACCTATTAGTCCACTTTCGTGAGCACCAATAGGGTTAAAATATCTAAGTAATATTATGCTCCATTCATGGTCAGATATATATATATCATTTAAAATTCTTTCTATCATAACTTTAGTTTCGCCATAAGGATTTGTTGCATTTCCTATTTTAGCAGTTTCTTTTATTGGAACCTCTTCAGGTTCTCCATAAACTGTTGCTGATGAACTAAAAATAAGTTTTTTAATATTATGTTTTCTCATAACATCAACTAAATTTAATGTACTTACTAAATTATTTGTATAGTATTCAATTGGTTTTTCAACAGATTCTCCAACAGCTTTTAAGGCTGCAAAGTGAATTACTGAATTAATATCCGGGTTTTCATCAAAAATTGCATTTAAAGCTTCTTTATCAGTCATATCTTTTTTGTAGAATTTAACATCTTTCCCTGTAATCTGCTTTATGGCGTCTATGGTCCTTTCCTTGCTATTTACAAGATTATCAACAATTACAACATCATAACCTGCATTTAGCAATTCAACACAAGTATGTGAACCAATAAATCCTGCTCCGCCAGTAACTAAAATTTTCATATATAATCCTCCTAATTAAAATATTTTATAGCTTTATAGTTTTTCAATCCTGTAGGCTTTCAATTTTAAAGCTTTTTGATTTTATAAATTTTTATCAATAACAATTCTCAATTTTTTGAGTGATTTTAAATGCTGTTTAGTTTTGTTTTTGTTTTTCTTCCATAACTTTTTCTACAATTGCCTCTTGGTCAATTCCAAAATATTTCAATAAATCTTCAGGTCTACCTGATTTCCCAAAGGTATCATTAATTCCAATACGTGTTAACTTTTTAGGGCAATTAGTTGTTAAAACTTCTGCAATTGCACTACCAAGTCCTCCGACAATACTATGGTCCTCTACAGAGAATAGCATATTAGTCTCTTTTGCAGATTTAATTATTAGCTCCTTATCAATAGGTTTTATAGAGTACATATCACACACTCTTACATCTATCCCCATTTCTTTAAGAACATCTTGTGCCTCTAAGCATTCAGAAACCACATCTCCAGTTGCAAAAATTGTACCATCCTTCCCTTCACCTATTTGATATCCTTTTCCAATTTCAAATTCATCTTCTTCATCATAGATTAAAGGAGTTTTGTATCTGCTTAATCTAATATAAATTGGTCCATTAAATTTAGTTGCTTCCTGTACTAATTTTTTACACGAAATATCATCAGAAGGGCATAACACTATCATATTTGGTAATGTTCTCATCATACTAATATCCTCTAACATTTGATGTGTTGCTCCATCCTCTCCAACAGTTATTCCACTATGTGTTCCAATTAATTTAACATTAAGATTAGGGTATGCAATACTGCATCTAATCTGGTCATAACATCTTCCAGTGATAAAACTTGCAAAACTTGATGCAAATGGTATCTTCCCCGAACTTGCTAGTCCGGCAGCAGTTCCAACCATATCACTCTCCGATATTCCCATTTCGAAAAATCTATCGGGATGCTTTTCTGCAAAATATTTTGTTTTAGTTGATGTATCAAGATCAGCGTCAAGTACAACAACTCTTTCATCATCAATATCCGCAAGAGCTTTTCCAAAACTCTCTCTAGTTGCAATTAATTCTTCATCATCCATATTTATAGCCTCATTTCTCTAATTAATTATGATTTAAATCATCTTTTTAATACAAAGTCCATTTTTATTAATTTTGAGCATCAATTTTTTATTTTTCCAACTCACCATATTTTATTATATTTTCGGTCATCTTTTTAATATAAATATATTTTATTAATTTTGAACGTCAATTTCTTTACCTTGTTTTAAAAGTTCATCAATAGCCTTTTTAAATTCAGCATCATTAGGAGCCTTTCCATGCCACTCAACTTTGTTTTCCATAAAAGAAACTCCCTTTCCTTTAATAGTTTTAGCAACTATGCACGTAGGCATTCCTTTAGTTTGTTCAGCCTTTGAAAGTGCATCAATTATTGAATCAATATTATTTCCGTCAATTCTTAAAGTATTAAATCCAAATGATTTAAATTTGCTTTCAATGCTATCAGCATTTAGCCCTTTTACATCATTTGTGTTTCCTGTTAGTTGTAAATTATTGCAGTCAATAATTGCACACAAATTATCAAGACTATATTTACTAGAAGTCATTGCAGCTTCCCAAATCTGGCCTTCTTCAAGTTCTCCATCTCCAATTAAGCAGTAAACCCTGTAGCCTTTCTGATCCATCTTTGATGCAAGAGCCATACCGTTAGCCACCGATAAACCTTGTCCTAAAGAACCTGTTGACATATCAACTCCGGGTGTATTTTTCATATCAGGGTGTCCCTGTAAATAACTTGAAATGTTTCTAAATGTGTTTAACTCTTCTTTTGGAAAATATCCAGCTTCAGCAAGAGTAGCATACAATGCTGCACTAGCATGTCCTTTAGATAAAACAAACCTATCTCTATTTTCATCATTAGGCTTCTGACTATCAATATTCATTTCATTAAAATACAATACTGTTAAAATGTCTACACACGAAAGCGAACTTCCTGGATGTCCTGACTTTGCATAGTAAATCTCTTGCAAAGTATCCATTCTAATTTTATTTGCAATCTTCTCCAAAGCAAATGTTTTAGTTATTTTCATAATTACTTCCTTTCACATTAAACATCTCTGTATTTTATGTTATAAGATTATCATATTTAAATTTAAATTTCAATATATTATAAAGCAAAAAAAATTACTATTCATTGCTTTAAAATAGTTACTTCTCACAATCATTAATGTTCAAAAAGTAAATAATATTTAATAAACGAGTAAGGCGCGCCTTCAGCGAACAACCGAAGCGTAAGCGTAGGGCGAAATTTTTGAACGTTCCTTAGAAAGTGCAAACAAAAATTATTTATAATTTTTGTTTGTCACATAAGGTGGAGGCGTTCAAAACAGCAAGCCTACGAGTTATTAAATATTATTCATTTATTATATTAAACTGTGAATAATAGCTTTCAAGTAATGAATAGCAAATTTTGTAATTAATATTAATTTTATTTCTATTAGATTTAACTTAAAATTATTCTACAACTTCATAGTCTAAATCTTCAATTCTTTTAACTATTTCGTCTTGATTAACATTGTCATCTGCATCAATTGTAACCTTTTTATCAATTCTACTTGCTTTTACATTTTTTACTCCGTCAATCATTGAAAGTGAATTTTCGATTCTGTTTTCGCATCTTTCGCACATCATTCCTTCAACATTTAATTCAATATGTTGCATAAGATTATTCCTCCTCATCATCTTCAACATTGTCTCTAGGTTTCATAAGTGGATATAAAACTACATCCCTTATGTTTGCACTATTTGTTAGGAATTGTAAAAATCTATCAACTCCTAATCCCCATCCTGAAATAGGTGGCATTCCATATTCCATTGCTTTAATATATTCATAATCAATGCTCATTGCCTCTTCATCACCTTGTGCTTTTAATTCACTTTGTTTTAATAATCTTCTTTCTTGCTCTCTTGCATCAACAAGTTCTGAATAACCATTTATTATTTCTTGTCCATTTACAATTAATTGGAATCTATCTGTTAGTTCTGGATTTTCATCATTGCTTCTAGCTAGAGGTGATAAATCAATTGGGTGTTTTATTAAATATGTTGGAGCAATTATTTTTGGCCTACTAACCTTTTTATATAATTGGTCAATTAAATTTCCTCT
>CACXCH010000053.1 GCA_902766085.1 uncultured Eubacteriales bacterium | reverse complement strand
TTTTATGATACTTTGTTTGAAAATATCAAACATTTCTGGAAAAAGAGTTAGTACATCAAATTCCATAATTTAAATTAACCCCTTTAATATGTGCACTATGATTTTGTTGTTTTTTGTATCAATTTGTTTGATAACATCATCAATCGCTGGTAATAAAATTTCTCCAACTTGGTAAATATCGTTAGCTCCTGTATTAAAAATATCATCCAATTTTCCAAGGTCTTTGCCATCATCGGTAATAACTTCCATTCCAATTAGATCTTCTTTGTAATACTCTCCTTCTTTTTTCTTAGGTCTGTCAGATTCATTTATGGTAATATCCATACCTTTATACTTTTCAATTAAATTTATATCATCAATATTTTTTAGTTTAACTATGTAAACATTTCTGTGAACTCTCATTTTTGAAATTTCAAATTCATTTGAATCAATATAAATTTTTTTGAGTTTATCAAAATATTCCACATTTGGTAGAACCTTTATTTCACCTTTTATTCCAAAAGTGTTAACAATTTTACCAACTTTGATTGTTTTATTTTCCATTTTGTTGTCCTCTTGCAAATTAAATTACCTTAATTTTTTATAAAGCATTTTTGCTTATTACCTATCAAATCTTTATAACGTCGATTTTATTTGTATTTAAGCCTTATAAAACTATATTTTTAATTTGTTCTTATTAGTCATCAACAAATTCTACTTCAACTTTTTTGCCTTCTCTAGATGCAGCTGCCTTCATAATATTTCTAATTGAATTGGCAACTTTACCTTGTTTTCCAATTACTTTTCCCATTTCATCTTTAGCTACTTTTACTTTGAAAATTATAATATTTTCGTCTTTATTTTCGCTTTCAATAGAAATAGCATCTTTATTTTCAACAAGATTTTCAATTATTATTCTAAGAATTTCTTCCATTTTTATTCCTTTCTTTAAGGTATAAATCAGAATGAATATTTTCTAGTTAGATTTAACTATTTGTTTTCTTTACTTTTGTTTATTAAAGCTCTTACTGTTTCTGTTGGTTGTGCTCCATTTTTAATCCATTTTTCAACTTTTTCGTTGTCAAGTATAAGTGTTGCAGGATTTGTCATTGGATCATAAGTTCCTATTTGCTCAATAATTTTACCATTTCTAGCTTTTCTAGAATCAGCAACTACTATATGATAGAAAGGTGCTTTTTTAGCTCCAACTCTTGATAATCTAATTTTTACCATTTAATTCACCTCCTTCTTCTTCAACATATTTGTCAAGATTCATATCTTTCATCATTTTCTTCATTTGAGAATTCATCTTGCCATTTTTCATTTTTTTCATCATTTCTTTTGTCATCTCAAATGATTTCATGAATTTATTTATATCTGAAACTTGCGTGCCACTTCCATTTGCTATTCTTACTCTTCTTGATGCATTCAAAATTTTTGGATTTCTTCTTTCTTCATCTGTCATTGAGGTAATAATAGCTTCTATTCTAGTTGTTTCTTTGTCATCAACTTGTACATTATATTTGCTCATACCAGGTATCATTTTAATTATTGATGATAAAGGTCCCATTTTCTTAATTTGTTTTAATTGTGCTAAATAATCGTTTAAATCAAGTTCTTTGTTTTTTAGTAACTTTTTTTCAAGCTTTTCAGCTTGCTCTTGATCAAACTTTTCTTCGGCTTGTTCTATAATTGAAAGAACATCACCCATTCCAAGTATTCTTGATGCCATTCTATCTGGATGGAATTCTTCAATTTCATTAAGCTTTTCACCTGTACCAATAAATTTTATTGGTTTACCAGTTACTTTCTTAATTGATAATGCTGCTCCACCTCTTGTATCGCCATCAAGTTTTGTTAGGATAATTCCATCAATTCCAATGTCATCATTAAACTTGCTTGCAATATTTACTGCTTCTTGACCTGTCATTGAATCAACCACTAATAAAATTTCATTTGGCTTTAGATTACTTTTCAAATTTTTAAGTTCTTGCATTAAGTTCTCATCAATTTGTAGTCTTCCTGCGGTATCAATGATTACAACGTCACATAACTTTTGAATCGCCATTTCTTTTCCCTGTTTAGCAATTTTAACAACATCTTTTTCGTTTTCATTTGCATATACAGGAATATTAAGCTCTGCTCCAACCACCTGTAATTGCTTTATCGCTGCAGGTCTATAAACATCACACGCAACAAGTAAAGGCTTTTTTCCTTGTTTTCTAAGTAAATTTGCAAGCTTTCCTGCTGTAGTTGTTTTTCCAGATCCCTGCAAACCAACCAGCATAATTATCGTTGGTGGATTAGGTGTAAAAGCTATTTTACTATCAGTTCCACCAAGTAAACTAGTAAGCTCATCGTCAACAATTTTTACTACCTGTTGCCCAGGAGTTAAAGATTTTAAAACATCTTGCCCTAAGGCCTTATCGTGTATGTTATTAATAAATTCTTTTACAACTTTATAGTTAACATCAGCTTCAAGTAGGGCTAGCTTAACTTCCCTAAGCATTTCGTCAAGATCTTTTTCAGTTATTCTTGCTTTTCCTCTTAGCTTGTTCGTAAAAGCTTGAAGTTTTTCAGATAAACTTTCAAAAGCCATCTATAATTCCTCCTAAGTAAGATTGTTCAATTTAATACAATTAATAGTTATTAATTCAATGTTTTTGATTTTTATTGACTTGAATGTGTTTTTAGCCTTATTCAACATTTTTAATTTTTATTGAATTGAATGTAGCTTTTTTTGAACATTATTTAATATTTTTTGTATGTCTGATTTTGATGTATTGTCATCAATTTTACTTAGTTCAAAAATAATTGTATCAATTGTTTTTGTATTTGTTTCTGTAGTTTTCATAATGTGTAAAACCTTTTCGTACTGTAAAAGATTTGTTTCTCCTTTCTTGATTATGTCGCTCACGCCCTGCCTTGAAATTTTATAAATTTCAGCAATTTCAGACAATGATAAGTCGTCATCATAGTATAAATTCATAACATCCTGCTGCTTTTTTGTTAAAAGCTTGCCATATATTTGTAATAACATACTAATTTCAACTTTTTTCTCCATAACCAAATCTCCTAAACAAATTATGGTGTAAAGTAATTATACTTTACACCATTTTTACACATTTGTCAATAGTTTTTCCACAATTTATAGACTTTTGTGGGATACATCGATAACTTGTTAATTGAGTAGAATCAATATAATATGTTTTTTCTATCTAATTTACTATGAATTAATTAGTTTCATCTCTTCGTGGCGCTTTATTTTTAGTGTTGTTGTTTTTATCAATGGCACATCTGTTACAATAATATCTCTTATGTATTTATAAGCTGGCATTTGTTTGTTAATCTTAGTTTTTATATCTTCTAGAATCATATCATGATACTTGTTTTTGTCTTTTTCAAAAGCCTTGATTTTATCCTTGTCATATACAATCTTTGCCCATAAAACTACATCTGCATTTCTATCATTTTTTGTATCATCTATTTTGCCAAATACCATACTCTCAGAAACATAAGGTAGCTCATTTATTAAGCTTTCTAGCTCTTCAGGGAAAATCTTTTTGCCATTTTTTAGAACAATCATATCTTTTTTTCTACCTGTTATGAATATATATCCGTCTTTATCAATATGTCCAATATCACCTGTATGAAAATATCCATCAATTATTGCTTCTTTTGTTGCTTCCTCATTTTTATAATATCCAAGCATTATTGTTGGAGTCTTTACAATTATTTCCCCATCTCCATTTTTATCAGGGTTATCAATTTTTATGTCTACATCGGCCATTGGTAAACCAACTGATCCTAGTTTTTTGCAGTACGTATTTTGAGCTGCGATTATTGGAGATGTTTCTGTTAAACCATATCCAACTAGAACATCTATTCCAAAATCATTATAGCCTTGCTCTGTATCTTTATCCATTGCGGCTCCACCAACAACGATTGTCCTTAGCTTGCCACCAAGTCCATCAATTACACTTTTAAACACTTTTCTTCTCATTTCTATAGGTGCGTGTCTAAATAGAACTCTTAAGATTTTTACTATTCTTGATTTTCCTTGTTTTTCAATGTTTTTTAGTATTTTTTTGTACATAATCTCTAGCATTAATGGCACACAAACAAAACCAGTTACTTGATATTCCACCATATTTTTTTGAATATATTTTAGTCCATCACATAATGCTATCGTTAATCCTGCCTTAGTTCCAAATAAAAATGTAGTTGTGCTTTCAAATGTGTGGTGTAGTGGCAAAAATGACAAGAATGTGTCATCATAACCAAATTCAGTCATTGTGTTAGTTTCATAAATGTCCATACATATTGCATATTGTGATAGCATAACAATTTTTGACATACTAGTTGTTCCCGATGTAAAAAGCATTATCGTCATTTTTTTATTGTCTATTTTTACATTGTTATAATCAGTTTTATCCAATTTTTCTCCATCACTTACCATTTGTTCAAAGTCATCTTCAAAGCAAATTGTAACTAATTTAGGATTATCCTTTTTGCAAATATCAATTGCTTCTTGATATTTTTTTGCATAAATTACTGTATCACATTCACTTCTTTTTATTGAACTTACAATCTCATCTCTTGGCAATGATTTATCTAAAGGCGCAATTATCTTACCTGCTGTTGTAACAGCTAAATAAAACACATACCATTCATATCTGTTAGGAGAAATCAAGCACGCTCTCTCAATCCCCATATCAAGTAATTTTGCTCCAACATTTTCAATATCATTTGCAAATTTTGAATATGTTATTTTATGTATCTCATTTGATGATGGTGTGTCCTTATATTTAAAAGCTATATGCTCTTTATGAACATTTTTATATATTGAGACAAGCTCTTTATAGTCATTAATCTTTTCTGCCTTATAAATATTGTTATCTTTAATTTTCATTCTTTTTATTATTAAGTACTCCTTTCAGCTTAGTTTTTATTAAAATCATATTTAACGTATTTGGTGAATAAATACCATCCATTGAAAACTTATAAATAATTGCTGCATTATTAAAATTGTAAATAACACTATGATTATAACACATATTATAGAAAACATTCTACTCTTTTTGTTATTAAAATTAATAAAATGTGAACTTGTGTGGATTATCATAAATATTACAGTTAATCTACTAATAATTATATGCAAAATAATTAGAGTAAATTTATTTGACAAGTTAAATTTGAACAATTCATTTGATATCAGTCTTCCTAGAATTATGGTTGTTAAATATAGTACACCTGTCATCTTTGATAAGCTATTTTCAATAGTATATTACCACATAATATTAATATTATCAATTATTTTTATGAACTTTGGATAATAGCTATTGCTTTTGAGTTACAAATAGAATTTACTTTTTCAATTCACCAATAGCTATTGCTTGAATGTTAACATTGATATATAATTTGTTTGTTAAAAAAATTTTTGAAGGAGGAATGTTAATATATTATTGTTGTATCTTCAATAATGTATTAATTAGATGTATTATGAAAATAGTTGATCCAGTAATATTTGTAGAAAATTATGATTCTCAAAGGATTATGAAAAATATTGAAAGGGCTTGTAGAACTTGTTATAAATCAGAGAATTTAATAACTAATGATAGTTACCAAAAATTATTGAGAAACTGTATAAACAGAGGTCACGAATCAATTTTAGAGCATGAAAAAATCTCTGTTAGAATGATTTGTGATATTGGAGTTTATAAAGATTTAACAAGACATAGGTTTGCTAGCTTTTCCATAGAAAGTACAAGATATTGCAATTATAGCAAAGACAAATTTGATAACGAAATAAAGTTTATAAAACCTGTTCATATTGAAGAAAATTCTGAAATTTATGAAGTTTGGAAAAAGACTATGGAAAACATAGAGCAAAATTATATAGAAATGAGCAAGTTAGACGCTAAACCAGATCAGCTTAGAATGATTCTTCCTCACTCAACAGCTGCTGAAGTTTATATGACTGCTAATATTCGTGAATGGAGGCATATTTTAAGTTTGAGATGTTCAAAAATGACTCACCCTGCAGTTCGCCAATTATTAATTCCATTGTTGTTGAAGTTTCAAAATGATATGCCTGAATTATTTGATAGCATTGAATATGATACTGAATTTCCAAGGGATAAATTTGCTAAATTAGAAATAATTGATTAAATTGTTTAAATTTTAAAATTAATTATTAATATTTTATTATTAATAAAAGGTAGCTATTATATGTGCTAAGCCATATTTGTTAAACTTTTTTGTTTATCAATTTGACTTGTTTCATATAATAGTTACCTTTTTTTATAGATTAATAAATTAAATGAGAAAGCATTATAAAATGTTGTGCTTTTCTTTCAAGATTAATGCATTATGAAATATGAGGGTGTAGAATAAAGTGTGGAGATTTAAAAATCTTTATGCTTTATTTTTTTTAATTTTATAAAAATTTATTAAGGAGGAATTTT
>CACXCH010000052.1 GCA_902766085.1 uncultured Eubacteriales bacterium | reverse complement strand
TTCCATTAAATGTAAATGCATCTGATATTTCGTAACTACTTACATCAACTTCAGTTTTTACATTATCTACATCCATATAGCATTTGTCATACATGTCTACAAATCTTGCTGTTGTTGTTTTGGTTGTCGAATCAGTTGTATACTTGAATCTAGGAATCCATACCCAATATGTGATATTTCCGTTGTTCTTTGTTACTATATTAGCCCATTTTTTCTTTGAGTAGTCATACCACCCATCTGGAGCCGGTTTGCTAATTAAAGTGTCCTCGCTAACAAGTGTTCCTGTGTCATCATAAGTTACATAATATGTACAACTAGGATTAAAACCACCTAATTCTGGTGAATTACAATATGTTCCTCCTACTTTTGTGTATTCAGATGTTGGCTCAAATGTTTCTTGTTCTTGTTCTGTACCTTCAGCACTGCCTGTAACATTAAGATTCTCATCGATTTCTACTATTATTGATTCATCGATTCCCGATGCTGGCTGATTATATGTGATTTTTGCCGGAAATCCATCTTCCGTGTCACCAGTCGTTTCTCCACTTATTGCCTCTTTTGCTTTATCAGAATAGTTTTCCTTCACATCTTCAACAACATTTGAAAGCTTTACTTTTGACGTATCACCTTGACTGTCTATAAGTTCACTTTTTATAGCCATCTGCACCTCTTCTGTTTTTTCTGCAATTGCACTTTGTCTTCTTGCATCTTTTGCTCTTGATATTATTCCATTTTCTCCAAACAAAGAAGCAATTACCACTCCTGCCAAAATTAGTAAAACTATAATTGTAATTATGAGGGCAATTAAAGTAATACCATTGTCTGTTTTTTTCTGTTTCTTTTTCGTTTTTCTTTCCTCCTTGTATAAGTATTTAGATTTTAAGGTATAATCTATAAACCTATATCTATAAATATTTTTATATTTATATGCTTTTAATTTCTTCAAACACGAAAAATAGGCCTACTAAAATTTAGTAAGTCTATTTTTCTATTCACATTATATTCAATTTTGCAAACTGCTTTTGATATTATTTTTTTATATATGTTTAAAGAGAATGTGTGTGTGTGTGTGTGTGTGTGTGTGTACAGCCGCAAGGCTTTTCAGCTTTTGTTATTATTTGGTAATTTGTTTTTTTGTCATTTTTCATCATTTTTCACACTCCCTTCTCTTTTGTTTGACATTTTTTATGTTAGCATATTTCTAAAAAATATGCAACACTTTAAATATTACATTTTTGTAATATTTAAAGTGTTTAGTTTATTTTTTAATAACAATGTTAAATATTTTACCTGGTACATAAATTTCTTTTACAAAATTTTCTGAATTAAGTAATTCTTGTACTTTAGAATTAGCTTTAATTTCCTTAAGAATTTCGTCATTGCTTGTTTCTGAATCAACTGTAACTAAAAATTTCAATTTTCCATTGACTTGAATAGGAATATTTTTTGTTCCACCTTTTAGTTCATCATCATTTACCTCTGGCCATTTTTCTTGATAAGCAAATCCCTTATTTCCTAGTTTTTCCCATAATTCTTCTGAAAAATGAGGTGCTAAAGGTGTAATTAATGTTACATAAGTCCTTACACAATCTTTAAATAATGAAACATTAATCTTATCATTTTTTAGGTAATCATTTAAGGCATTACTAAACTCCATTGATCTAGCAATCGCAGTGTTGAATCTATAGTCATTAATATCAATTGTCATTTCTTTTATTGTTTGGTTTTTGATTCTTAACAATTCCTTTTCATTATTATTAATTTCTGTGTAGTTGTTTTCTTTTAAAGAATTTGATGTATCGATAAGCTTTTCAATTCTTGTAAAATATTTTACCATCGAATCAATTCCTTTTTCGTCCCATGGCCCACCTTGGCGATAATCAAATCCAAACATTATATACATTCTAAAAATATCAGATCCATATTTTTCAATGTAAGTTTCTGGTGATACTGTGTTTCCTTTACTTTTGCTCATTTTATTTCCGTCAGGTCCTAGTATCATTCCTTGATGAATTAATTTTGTAAATGGCTCGTCAAAATCAAGAAACCCTAAATCTCTTAAAGCTTTGCACATAAACCTTGCATAGATCAAGTGCATTGCAGCATGTTCTTTTCCTCCAACATAAATATCTACGGGAAGCATTTTATCAACTACTTCTCTGTCAAATGCTTTTTCAGAATTTTTTGGATCAGGATATCTTAAATAATACCAAGAAGAACATACAAATGTGTCAAGTGTATCTGCTTCTCTCCTAGCTTTTCCACCACATTTTGGACAAGTGCAGTTCATAAATGACTCACTCTTTTTAAGTGGAGATTCGCCATCCGGTCTAAATTCAACATCTTTAGGAAGTAACACTGGTAAATCTTTCTCAGGAACAGGTACAATTCCGCATTTATCGCAATAAATAATTGGAATTGGAGCTCCCCAATATCTTTGCCTTGATATTAACCAGTCCTTTAATTTGTAATTTACTGTTAATTTTGCTTCATCTATCTTTGCTAAATCTTCTGTTATTTTTAATCTAGCATCTTCTAATTTTAGTCCATCATATTTGCCACTATTGAATAATATTCCTTTTTGTGTATAAGGCAATTCTGCTTTTTCGCCATTTTCAGGTTTGATAACTTCTTTTATTGGTAATTTATGTTTTGTAGCAAATTCAAAGTCTCTTTCATCATGTGCAGGAACAGCCATAACCGCACCTGTTCCATAATTTTCAAGTACATAGTCTGCAATCCAAACAGGAACTTTGTCTCCATTTATCGGATTAATAACATAAGAGCCTGTAAACACTCCTGTTTTTTCCTTGTTAACTGCTGTCCTTTCTATCTCATTTAATTTTGCAGTATCATCTCTATACTTGTCAACTGCCTCTTTGTATTCGGGAGTTGTTATTTTGTCAACTAATTCACTTTCAGGTGCAATTACAACATAAGTTACACCATTTAAAGTATCAGCCCTTGTAGTAAATACCTTTAGTGAAAAGTCCTTTTCATAACCTTTAAAAACAATTTCGCTACCTTCAGATCTTCCAATCCAATTTGTTTGTACTTTCTTTGTAGATTCAGGCCAATCAAGTATGTCCAAATCTTTCAAAAGTTCGTCAGCATAATCAGTAATTTTGAAGAACCACTGTGCTAGTTTTTTCTTTCTAACTTCTGAGCCGCATCTTTCACATTTTCCATTTATAACCTGCTCATTAGCAAGTACTGTTTTACAACTGTCACACCAGTTAACAGGAGCCTCTTTTTTATATGCAAGTCCTGCTTTATATAGTTGTAAAAATATCCATTGTGTCCATTTATAATACTCCGGTCTACACGTTTCAACAGAATAATCCCAGTCATAATTTCCACCCATTTCAGTTAGTTGTTTTTTCATATTTGAAATGTTGTTATTTGTAGAAGTTTCTGGGTGTATTCCAGTTTTAATTGCATAATTCTCAGCTGGAAGTCCAAAAGCATCAAACCCCATTGGATGAAAAACATTATATCCTTGCATTTTCTTAAATCTTGCAAAAGAATCAGAAGGCGCATAGTTAAACCAATGTCCTAAATGAAGCCTTGCCCCAGATGGATATGAAAACATTTCAAGAACATACAGCTTCTTTCCTTCTCCATTTGGATCATACTTAAATAGTTTAGATTCTTCCCATCTTTTTTGCCATTTTTCATCAACTTTTTTTGAATAATTCATTTTCGACCTCCTATAGTAAACTAGATACTATTGTAACAAAAAACAGCAATTTTTTCAATACATTTTGAGCTTATTTATTGCTAAATAAAATACAATACAGGTTAATGTATCATATTTGAACATTAACCTGTAATCTTATTTACATAATGATTTTTATAAATCATTATTTTAGTCTAATTAAAATTGCAATGGCAAGTAGTATTAATACAACACCTACTGCAATCAATAGTACATTTAATATCTCATTAATTTGGATACTATCTCCTGATGAAGAATTTACATTGCCAACGCTCTGCACTACAGTTGAATTTGTCGATCCAATTGACGTATCAGTAACTGTATTATTATTTCCATAATTTGATGAAGATGTTGAGTTTGTAACATTTGTAGAACTTAAGGCAGATGTAGTATTTGTCATATTACTAGTACCTGCTTGATTTGTTATAGAATTGTTAGATGCTCCACTTGACGTTGCTCCATTACCTGAGGTTCCAAGTGCTTGGTTTGATGTAGTATTATTAGATAATGTACTTGCAACAGTATTTGAATTTATACTTGATGCACTTACAAAATTAAAATACGAAATTATGAATAAAAAGGCAAGTAAAATTACATTTATTTTTATTATTCTATTTAACATTTTTTATCACATTCCTCCTTGGGAAGCAAATCAGGTTCAAAAGAATTTATTTGACTTAGTCAAAATTGCAATTATCTTTCAATCATTTTTCCTGACTACTAATTAATCACTTTTACTCTTTGTATATATAATAATATATTTTTGTAATTTTGTCTATAAGTGTAACAATATTGTAAAATTAATTTTAATTTCCAGAATTGTACTTATTTTTTCACCTGACATAATTTTAGTTTCATTTAATTGTACAACTTGCATTTACTTTGTAAAATTGCACCTACTTTTTCATTTGTCTTTACATAACTATAATATTTATATTTTTGCCTAATAATAATAAAAAGCATTAAATTGAATGTTCTTTCAATTTAATGTTTTTATTTGTTATTCTTTATCATGTTCGTCATTATTTTGTGCATATTTTACTATTAGAGAAATAATAATAACAATGATTACAATTACTATAATCCACATCCAAGCTGTTGAGGTTAATCCTAGAAATGTATTTCCCTGATTAGCTGGATTTATAGCTGTTTCATTTGTTACAGCCATAGCAATGTTTCCTGTTGTATTTCTTACTGCCACTCCAGCATTCTCCATTCCATTTCCTATAGTTTTTCCTGTGTTTTCCATTGTATTGCCCACTGTTTCACCTGCATCTTGCATCGTATTCCCTGCAATTCTTGCACCATTTTCTATTTTGTTTCCTACTGCATCCATTGTATTTGCCATATTGTTTGCACTATTTTGCATTGTTGTTTCATTGGCTGCAAACGAAAAACTTGTTATGATTCCAAATAAAAAAGTGCAAAAAATTAATGAATAAATTATTTTCTTCTTCATATTTTCAATTCCTCATATAATATGTTTATAAAGTTTGTTTAATATGACTTTTATAAACATACTCTTTCTTTTATATTTTATAAATATATTAATAATTTATCCATTAATTTAACTTTTATGTATTTTGAATGTAAAAAAGAAATCATTTAGCTATAATCTTATTTATTGTGAGCACTATTTTGAATACAAAATTAAAAAACCTTTAGCTCTTTAAAGCTCTTGCAATTTTCATATCAGCTTCTTTTTTCTTCAAGTCCTCTCTTTTGTCATAAATTTTTTTGCCTTTTCCAATTCCAAGTTCTAACTTTACAAAATTTCCTTTAAAATATAACGAAATTGGTATTAAAGAATATCCTTTTTGCGAAGTCATTCCTATTAATTTATTAATTTCATTTCTGTTAAGCAATAATTTCCTAGGTCTTAAAGGATTTTTGTTATAAATGTTACCATTTTCATAAGGACTAATATTCATCGAGTACACAAAAATCTCTCTATTTTTCTCGATTACTGCATAACTATCTTTTAAATTAACTTTTCCCATTCTTATAGACTTTATTTCAGTTCCATATAGAACAATTCCGGTTTCAATTGTATCTATGATTTCGTAATTGTGATATGCAACTGGATTTTTAGCTATAATTTTTTTTTCATTTTTCATAAATAATCCTTATATTAAATTTTAACAAGAATTAAATTCATATTAAAATCTGATTCTTGCTTTATCAAATTCATACCAAAATTTAATTCTTGTTTTACTAAATTCATATTGAAATTTCATCCTTGTTTTATCAAGTTCATATTAAATCCTAATCCTTGTTTTGTTAAACAATTTTTAAGCTTTGTTGCTTGAACCAAAAACATCTCTCATTTTGTGTTTTACTGTTTCTTTTATGTTTTCTCTACCAAGCCCTAAATACTTTCTTGGGTCAAAAACTTCTGGAGAATTAACAAATGTTTCTCTAATTCCTGCTGTCATTGCTAGACGTAGGTCTGTATCAACATTAATCTTTGATACTCCCCTTAGACTTGCTTCATGTAGCATTTCATCAGGTACACCCTTTGCGCCTGCTAGTGATGCTCCATATTTATTACAGGTTTCTACATATTCAGGAATTACAGTTGATGCTCCATGTAAAACAATTGGAACATCAGGCATTAGAGCTTTAACTTTTTCAAGAATATCAAATCTAAGTCTAGCTTCTCCTTTAAATTTATATGCTCCATGGCTTGTACCAATTGCTATAGCTAAAGAATCACATCCTGTTCTGTCAACAAATTCTTTAGCTTGATTTGGATCTGTATACATTGCATCGTTTGCAGCAACATTAACATCATCCTCAATACCAGCAAGTTTTCCAAGTTCAGCCTCTACTACTACTCCGTGAGCGTGTGCATAATCAACAACTTCCTTTGTTAATTTTACATTTGTCTCAAAATCGTATTTTGAACCATCAAACATAACTGATGTGTAACCGCTATCGACACAAAGTTTACACGTTTCAAAGTCAGGTCCATGGTCAAGATGTAGAACAACAGGAATATCATGCTCCTCAAGTCCTGCTTCAACCATCTTCTTTAAATATGGAATTCTTGCATATTTTATTGCACTTGAAGAAGTTTGCAAAATTACAGGAGATTTTTCTTCTGCAGCTGCATCCATAATTGCTTGAACAAATTCCATATTGTTTATGTTAAAAGCTCCTATGGCAAATTTTTCATCAATAGATTTTTTGAACATTTCTTTAGTTGTAACTAAACTCATAATTAATTTTCCTTTCCTGTTACAAGATTATTATAAATAAAATTAAAACTTTTACTCATTTTTAAGTACCTTATAACACTTTTTATTACATTGCAAGTATATCACTACAAAATCAAAAAAACAATAGAAAAAATTAAAAACTAGAATGATGCATCATCCTAGTTTTTTTGGCTAAACTTTTTTAAATAAAACGTCTAGGCCATCTTCATAATTTTTTTCTACTTTACCTTTTCCTTTGCTCTCAGCCTTTTTCTCTTTTTCAAGTTGTAATCTATCAGCCCATAGTAAGTTTAAGAATGTTACGAATATAAAAATCTCATTAACTGCTATGCATTCAGATAAAGTTACAACTAAATTTGCATCTGTAGAATGTGTAATCATTTCAACTGTATAGGTTACTAAAATTAACAAATATGCAAATAATTCTATGCAAGGTGCTGTATTTGATTTTGAAACATGTGATAAAATCCAAAGAAAAACAAATACAATTAGAGCAACCAGTATAATTAAAGGATCTGTAAAATCAATAAATGGCATGCCTTTTTCCTCCTTTGTAAAATTACTATAATAGTTATATACTAAGTGAAAAAAAATTTCAATATATTTTATATTATATTTGTATTACAAATATGTTACAATCTATGGGTTAATAGGTATTACTTACAAAGCATTAAATTTTAAAATGTTTCTACCAATCATTAAGAACATTCCAATTCAAAGTTATTATATTCATAAATAGCTCTATTTAAGTTCTTTTTCTATAAACTCTGCAAGTTTTGTAGCTTCTTCTTGTAAAACATCTTGGTTTTCGCCTTCAATCATAACTCTTACTAGTGGTTCTGTTCCAGATGCTCTAATTAAAACTCTACCATTATCTTTGAATTTTTCATTTAATTTGTTAATTTTATCTTGTATTTTAGGATTTTTGTCAAATTCATATTTTTTGTCATTCGAAACTTTTGCATTTATTAAGACCTGTGGGTAAATTTTTATAACTTTTGAAAGCTCTTCTATCGTTTTTTGCTTTTCGAGAATAATCTTTATTAGCATCAATGATGTCAAAATTCCATCACCAGTTGGGTTATAGTCAAGGAATATAATGTGTCCTGACTGCTCTCCTCCAATATTATAGTCATTTTTTAACATATTTTCTAAAACGTATCTATCTCCGACATTTGTAGCAACAAAATTAATGTCATTAGCGTCACAGAATTTTCTTAACCCTAAATTGCTCATAACAGTAGCAACTAATGTATTATTTTTAAGTGTCCCTTTTTCTTTTAAATATTTAGAAACAATTGCCATAATAATATCGCCATTTATTTCATTTCCATTGCTGTCAACTGCAAGACATCTATCACCATCTCCATCATAGGCAATTCCTAAATCGCATTTATTAGCAACAACGAATTTTTTTAGACCATCAAGATGTGTTGAGCCACAATTTTCATTAATGTTTATACCATTTGGTGTATCATTTATTATGTAATGTTTTATTCCCATTGCAGTATAAACTTTGTCTGCAATAACAGATGTAGCTCCATTAGCAGTATCTAATGCAACAGTAAAATTGCTCTTATCAAGCATTTCAAAAGCATCCTCAAAGTTTTTTCTAAAAAAGTATAAATACTCATCAAGCAAGTCTTCTCTTATTTCAGAAACACCAATTTTGTTACTTGGTGCAGCAAGAGTATCAACCTTCCCTGAATCAAGCACTTCTTCAATTTCTTCCTCAAGTGAATCAGGGAGTTTCATTCCCTTATTACTAAAATATTTTATGCCATTAAAATCATATTTGTTATGTGATGCAGAAATTACAACACTTGCGTCAGCTTTTAGTTTCTTCGTTAAGTAAGCTATACCAGGCGTAGGAATTACACCTACTAGTTTTACATTAGCTCCATAGCTTAAAAATCCAGCTGTCATAGCACTTTCAATAAGTGTGCCAGAGATTCTTGTATCCCTTCCAATCAATATAGTAGGTGCTGATTTCGAATGTTTTGAAAGTACATAAGCTCCTGCTTTTGCAACTCTATACACAAGCTCAGGTGTAAGCTCGGTATTTGCAATTCTTCTAATTCCATCTGTTCCAAAATATTTCATAACAAGTCCTTTCTATGGTTAATAATTTTTCGACGGAAAAATCATAACATTTCTATTTTTTTAAATGAATTTTTTCTTTTATCTTGATATTTACTTTCATTAATGCTCTATAATTTAATAATATGCTATAGGCTATCGAAATAATCAATGAAAGTGCACTTAATATCCAGTAAATAACGCTAGATATATTTGGCACATATTTCAAATAATATGTGATACATACAAATAGCATAATAACTGCTGGTCCATCCATTCTAGGCTCTTTTAGTTTTATATATTGTCTTAGTTTGTATCTCCTATAATAATACACAATCAAATCAGCAATTAGTGTTGACAAGCATGCTGCATAAATTTCGAATCTTTTTACAAAAGCTAAGTCAATAACTAAATTTATTGTTGCAGCTACTAATGTTGTTATTCCCATTATCTTTGTATCTTTATATGCACTAAATATTCCTCCATAGAAACTCGATAAATTTGAAAAATATGTAGCAATCATAATTATTGGAATATATACATAAGCTGCATTATAGTTTTTATTTATAAATATAGGAAACGCAAATGGCATAATAGCAATTAAACATAGAGTAACTGAATAAACAAATTTTTTCATATCAAGATAAATACTATTATAATAAACTTCTTTATTATCTTCTTTAATAATTTTTGCCGCTGATTCTTTCCACGCAGTATAAAAATATCCATAAAGCACACTTATAATATTAGGAAATCTGCAAGCCATAGCATAAATTCCATTTGCAGATGAGCTGATTAATTTTGTTAAAATAATTCTATCTGACATATTAATAATGCTCCAAGAGATACTGTTTGGAACAAGTGGAAATGAATAGCTAATCATTTCTTTCATCAAAGGTTTGTCAAGAGAGCCAAAGTATTTGTGAAGTCCAAGTTTTGCAAAAATTATAACAGCTGTAGCAACATTTGCAATAGCATTTGCCATTAGTAATCCACCTGCAGAATGAGATGTTAGCAAAACAATGGCCGTTAATATTAATGTTACAATCCCTAATATAAAATTAGATAAAGAATAAAGTTTTATTTTACTAAGACCTCTTGCTAATGCATTACTTAGTCCAATAAATAAATTTGAAATGACAAAAAAGATTATTATTGCAATAAATTTATTTGTATATGATGATGTGAGTTTAAAAATCAATATTGCAAGTGGAATAAAAATAACCGTTCCAATAAGAGTATAAATAATAGTTTGGCTAATAATTTTTTTCCTATCATCTTTTGTTTTAGCATCAATCAAAAATCTAAACATTGACTCTTCCATAAGAAGAGTTATTAGCGGACACAAAAATCTAGAAACAGTACATATAAAATCATAAGTTCCATACTCCCCTGTTTCCATTTTAGCAGTATATAAAGGCAATAAAATATATGACAAAACCTGCGTACTAAGTTTGCCAATTGCAATGATTACTGTATTTTTAACAAGTTGATTTTTGTGGTTCATTTATACTCCTTTCAGATTTTGATTATTTTTATATCAAATTTCAACTGTTTTCATATTAGATTCTAATTATTTTGTATCCAATTTGAGTTATCCCAATATTAAGTTTTGATTATTTTTATAATTAGCGTTCTAAGCTATATCATTAATTATGTTTTCCAGTTGTTTGTTAAATTCTTCATTATTACTTTTAAACTTTTTTGGTGTAAAATCTATATTAATTATTTTTGGTAAATCATTAAAATTTTTTAAAGGAATTATGTATTCTTCTTTTGCAAAAGTGTCAAGAATCTGTAATTGATGATCATTGACGTGTTCTTTGTATTTTTTTAATCTTGCTGCAACAATCATCTTTTTACCAAGTTTTAGTCCTTTTATAATTGTTCCAACTCCGGCATGAGTAATTATAACTCTAGCCTCTGACATATATTTATCAAACTCAGTGTCTGACAAATAGTCATATACCTCTATATTGTCTCTTAAATTTAATTTTGAACAATTTGTTGAACCTACTTGTGCAATTATTTGTTCATCAGTTTCAATTTTATTAACAGCTTCCATCAAACGCACAAATTGTTTATCTTGCGTTCCAAGTGTAACAAAAATCAATATCTTTCTCCTTTTAAAATAACGTTCCAAAATATTCTGCTTTTTTGTAAACCTTCTTCATATCTTTCCATTGAACAATAAATTTATCAGCAATAGGATAAACTATCTTTCCTGCAAGAGTGGCTGTTTCTCTATTTGCAAAAGTTTCGATCCAAATTACTTTTCTCTTAAAGATCTTTGCAATATAGCACATTGATACAGCAGTATGCGTGCCAGTTGATACAACAACGTCAGGATTAATTTTTAGAAATAGATATAAGCTAATAAAGAAATTTATTATTAGTATGAAGAAATAAATTATAGGTCTCTTTCTAGTTCCATAAATTAAATAGTGAATTTTGTTATTATACGTTTTTTTTAGAGGATATGTAGATTTGGTTTTTTCGGTTACTATAGAGTAATTGTATCTGTCAAAGTCAATTTGTCTTAGTTCATATAAATGCCCACCCTCACTTGAAATAAATAACACATTTTTCTTCATTATATTTCCTTTTACATTTGTTCTGGAATCTTCATTCCAAGTATTTTTATTGAATTTGTTAATGTTATGTTTGTCATATATGTTAAATATAAACGAGCCTTTGATATTTCTTTATCATCTGTTATTACTTTGTTATCATTATAAAACGAGCTGTAGCTTTCTGCTAAGTCTAGAGCATATCTAGCTATTATTGATGGTTCATTTTTATTTGCTGCTTGTAGCAATACATTTTCAAAATTTGAAATTAATTTTATAATATCTATTGAAGATGGATCTGTTAAAACAGAAAACCTAATATTTTTATCTGGCTTAAATTGTGCCTTTTTTAAAATGCTCTTTGTCCTTACAATTTGATATTGCAAATAAGGTCCTGTTTCACCATTAAAATTCAATGCAGCATTTAAGTCAAATACTTGAGTTTTTATTCTTGATTCTTTTAAATCATCAAAAATAACAGCACCAATTCCAACAATTTTAGAAATTTCTTCCTTATTGTCAATGTTTCTATCTTTTAAAATATCATTAACCTTAGATATTGCTTCATTTAGTAAGTCTGAAACTTTTACAAAATTTCCCTTACGTGTAGACATTCTTCCTTCTGGAAGTCTAATCATTCCGTATCCAACGTGTTCTAGTCCTTTTAAATGCTTTTCTGATAATCCTAAATATTTTGCAACAGCAAATATTTGTTTAAAATATAACTCTTGCTCATTTCCTACAACATATATACTCTTGTCATAATCATATTTTCTAGCTCTATATAGAATTGCAGCTAAATCACGCGTTGCATAAATTGAAGAACCATTTGATTTAACAATAATGCAAGGGGTTTTTATTCCTTGATCATCAAGTTCAACGATTTTAGCTCCATTTGACTCTTTAAGTTTTCCACTTTTTTCGAGAATATCAACAACTTCTCCCAGCTTATCAGAGTAGAATGCTTCTCCATCAACCTCATCAAAATGAACATCAAGTAATTCATAAATTTTGTTAAATTCCTCCATACTTAAGTCCTTAATTTTTTTCCAAAG
>CACXCH010000051.1 GCA_902766085.1 uncultured Eubacteriales bacterium | reverse complement strand
TGGACTTGATGCAAATGCATATACAACAAATGACCATACAGCATATTTGTTTGGTGGAGTTGACAATTTCTACAAAGGACTTGATGAATTAATGGATTATGTACAAAATCCATACTTTACTGATCAAAATGTAGAAAAAGAAAGAGGAATAATTGGACAAGAAATAGGCAGATATGATGATGAACCTGCTTGGAAAGTTTATTTAAACACAATGAAATGCTTGTACACCAGCAATCCTATTAGAATTGATGTTGCAGGAACAGTTGAAACAATAAGCCATATAACAAAGGAAACACTATACTCTTGTTACAATACATTTTATCATCCATCAAATATGATAATGTGCATATCTGGAGATTTTGAGCCAAATGAGATTATCGAAGAAGTAAAGAAAAGGCTACTTCCAAGGGAAAATATAGGAAAAATAAAAAGAATATACCCTAAGGAAGAAGATCACATAAATCAAAAAAGAATGGAGGCTGATATGAATGTAAGCATGCCTTTATTTATGATAGGATATAGGGATTACCTAGTTAATGAGGACAATGTAAAAAAAGACACTGCTCTAAAAATAATATTTAATTCGTTACTTGGAAAATGCTCGAAAGCCTATAAAGAATTATATGAAAAAGGATTGCTAATGTCCGAACTTTCATTTGACTTTGAATATTCTGATATTTATTCACATGTTCTATTTTCAGGAGAAAGCAAAAATCCTGACGAAGTTTATAGCAAAATAACAAATACATTAAAAAATGAGAAGATAACTAAAGAGGATTTTGAAAGAAGCAAAAAGAGAATTTTTGGAGAATTTGTAACAACATTTGATGATGTCGAAGAAATAGGGAGAACGCTCTTAAGCGACAAAATGCACAATATAAACACTATAGAAACAGCCGACAAAATTCAAAACATTACTTACGAATACACCAAAGAAATACAACAAAAAATGTTTGACAATGACGAATCAGTGATTTCAATTGTAAAATAACAAAAAAAATTAAAAGATATATTGACAAATTTGTAAAAATATGGTATTTTATTTACTAGTTAATTAAAGATTAGTAGGAGATTTGTATGATGATTAAAGATGATATAAATACCCTAAGAGCAAAACTAGATAAAAGCATAGTTGAGGGACAAGATTATTCAATAATTTACAATTTGAGTTGTCAACTTGATGAATTGATAGCTAAATATTATAACGAATCGTTAAAATAAACAGTTAAGCTAATTGGCAAAGTTTACAAATTTATTTGCTAATTTTTAGCTCTATAACAAAAAATAACAAAAAATGATTGACAAGCAAAAAATTATAAACTATAATTATTATAATAGATTTAAGGAGGATAATTATGAAAGTAAGTAAAATATCAAAAATAGTTTCAGTTTTATTTATAATTGCAGCAGTTGCTTTAGCACTTAATATATCATTAGCTAGTGTTATTGATATACCATCTCCAAGTACAGTTTCAGCTGCTGGATTTGGAAAATCTATAAGTAATGTTTTATATGTTGTATCACTTATATGTTATGCCGCAGCTGTAATACTATTAATTGTATTAGGAGTTAAATGGCTTGTTGCTGCTCCAGATGCAAAAGCTGACCTAAAGAAAACAGCAATATATTATGTAGTAGGAGCTGTAATGGTATTTGCTGCAGGAGCTATATTAAATGTTATCAAGAATGTAGCTACAAGTACTATAACAACAACGTAATAATAATTAAACTAAAAATACTAGGAAATAAGGTAATTTTAATTACCTTATTTTTTACGTTAAAATTATATTATATTTACTTTTTAAAGAGCTAATAATTATCAATGATAACATAAAAATATTACATTTATATATTTTTTTTATTAAAATATTGAAAAATACGTTGCAAATAAGTTATAATTATATTTGAATAATTGTAACTAAAAGTGAGGATAGTATGAAAAAAAGTAAAATGATAAAAAGTATTATTATAATAATATCAATTATAATAATCTCAATGATAGGAATACCTGTTATTTGCTATGCAGATGATGATTTACCAACAATATCAGGTGACCAAGTATATACACCAAACACTACTATAAATGGAATAACATCAAAGATACTTGGAGCTGTAACTCCTATCTGTTATGCAGCCGCAGTTATAATTGTGCTTGTAAAAGGGGTTCAAATTATGCTTGCAGCACCTGATCAGAAAGCAAAAGTTAGTGAGCAGATGATCGGAGTCGCAATAGGAGCTGTAATATTGTTTGCAATAGGAACGATTGTAAAAATTGTGGCAAATTTGAGTCAACAAATTGTATAGCATATTAACTAATTAATAAAGGAGTGAAATTTAATTATCTATGAAAAAATTTTTAATAACAAAAAATATAGGAAAGGTAATACTAATACTTTGTACACTTATGTTTATTGCATTAAATGAAAATAATTGCTATGCAATAAGGGCTGATGAATATGGCAATCCTGAATCAGATAGTAGCAGTACATCAAGTGACACAACAGCAAGTAGTATAATTAGTTCAGGCAGTGACTTTATAAATAAGGGAAAAGAAAATCAGGTAATTGATCAGCAGGATATACTTGATAGTTTGATACCAATTGCAAACATTATAGTTTACATTGCAACAGGTGTATTTTTAGTTGTTGGAGCAATATTAGGACTTAAATATATGCTTGCAGAAAGCATGCAAGATAGGGCAAACATAAAGAAAAGTTTAATTTGGTTTGTTGTGGCAATGTTTATTGTTTATGGAGGAGTTGGAATCTATAACATAGTTGTTTCAATTTTAAACGGATTGTTTTAAGTTTTAGAAGTTTAAAACGAAGGAGGAACAAAATAATGGGAAGTTATTATATACCCAATAACAAATTAAAAGGAGAAGGAAGGATACTCTATATTTTCACAGGAAAAAGTCTAATTGCAACATTTATTGGAGCATTATTCGGCTCAATATTTTATTTTATTATAAGAGCAATGGGACATCCATACATAGGATTTGGTGTTATGATTATATTTGCCATAATTGGGTATTTAGTAGTTACAATAAAAGTTCCTACGATTGGAAATACGAGATTAACTAAAACTGTAGGAGGAGAATCTCTTGACCAAATAATTAGGGAATATGCAGTGTTCAAGAAAAATAGAAAAATTTATTCTTATGCAATTCCTAGAAAAGAGCCAGACTACATCGAAAAAAGCGATTCAAAGAGAATTTGGGATGCACTACAAGAAAGAAGTAGTAATAACACAAAGGAGGATAACGAATAATGGATACAATTCAAATGCTAAATATTATTTTAGCGATTGTTGTTTTACTAATTGTAATATTAGGACTTGTTGCCTTAATTATAGTTAAGAAAATGGTAGAAAAAAAACAAAAAAATGAAGAGAACAATCAAGAGATAAAAAACAAAAATAAAGAAAGGCCAAACTATATTACGAGAGATGGCAAAGCGATTGATTCAATTTACAAATTTATGGAGTTTGACTCAATAAATGATAATATGATTGTGAGAAAAAATGGAAAACAATATGTAATGGTAATTGAATGCAAAGGAATAAACTATGATTTACTTTCTGAGGACGAGAAAAATGCTGTAGAAATGGGATTCATTGAAATGCTCAATACACTAAGATTTCCAATTCAATTATATGTTCAAACTAGAACTCTTGACTTAACTGACCTAATAAAAAGCTATAAAAAACGAACGGACGATATCAGAGATCAAATAGCAAGATTGGATTACCAAATATCAAATGCAACAGCACAAAATGATATGAATACCTTAAATAGGTTACAATTTGAAAGAAAAAGAAAAATAAATATACTTGAATATGGTGAGTCAATTGAAGATTATACTTTGAAAATAAGTGAGAGTAAAAACATTTTACAGCAAAAAACTTATATTGTTGTTTCATATTACACAAGTGAATATGGGGACACTAGCAAATACTCTAATGACGAAATTAGAGATATTGCTTTTTCAGAGTTATATACAAGATGTCAAACAATTATTAGATCTCTTGCATCAGCAGAGGTTACAGGAAGAGTTATTTCTTCAGAAGAACTTGCAGAATTGTTATATGTAGCATATAACAGAGATGGCTCTGAAAACTATAATCTAAAAGATGCTTTGAATGCTGAATATGATAGACTATACTCAACAGCAAAAGACGTTATGGAAGAAAAGAAAAAGAGAATTGAAGAACAAATTGATGACGAAGCTTCTAAACTTGCAGCAAAGAGTATAATTAAAGCGGATGAGATAAATAGAGAACAAAGAGAAACTAGAATTAAGCAACGTGCTCAAGAAATGATTGATGACTACAAAGATGAAATGACAGATGAACTTTACAAAGAGACTAAAAATCAGATAGCTTCTTCAAAACTTGAAGAAAATAGCGAAGAATCAAAACAAGAGCAACAAAACGGTACTGAGCGTAGAAGAAGAGTAATCAGAAGAAAAACAAACTAATGAGGAGGTTTTATAATGAAAAACAAACAATCTCAAAACATAAATATTGTAAATGATTCAAGTGCGGAACAACAGATGAAAATGAATGGCATTGAAGCAAATAAAAAGGATATCAAAGATTTAATAGCACCATCTGGAATTGATGCATCAAGTACAAATCACCTAGAAATAGTTGCTTCAACAAGTAAATATGCTAGAACAATGGTAATATCTGCACTTCCAAGAATGTGTACATTCCCATTATTACTAAGAGATATGTACAACTTTGGCGACATTAATGTATCAGTTTTCATTAGACCAATAAGCGAAGCAAAGTCACAAAGTGAATTAAATAGAACTATTAATGAACTTGAAACTGAAAGAATTGTTGCGGCAGATCGAGGTAATATAAACCGTGAAAGTATGCTTGCTCAGAAGAGAAATGAAGCTGAAGAGCTTAGAGATGCGATTGCTAGCGGATTCGATAAGTTATTTGAAGCATCCATAATGTGCACAATATTTGCTTATGATCTAGAAGAACTTGATAGGCAAACAGAGATGCTAACAGCCGATATGTCAAAAACATTGACTGGAATTAAAACAGCATGGGCAATGCAAGAGGATGCATTCAAATCAAATCTTCCATTTAATGAAGATAAAATTGAAAAAAAGCATACATTTGATCGTAGATCTATGGGAACGGTTTTTCCATTTATAAATGCTGATGTTGGACACGAAAATGGAATTCCAATAGGATTTAACCGACAAACAGGTTTACCAATTTTATATGATAATTTTAGTCCAACACTAAGTAACTACAATATGGTAGTATTTGGTAAATCTGGAGCTGGTAAGGGTGTAACAATTAAAACATTGATTGCAAGATCTGCAGTTCTAATGGGAATTGAGAGCCTTGCACTTGATGCCGAAGGCGAATATGGAGTTGTAGCAGATGCACTTGGAGGAATAAATGTTGTAATTTCTCCAACATCAAACACAATAATAAATCCATTTGATGTTGAACCAGAAATAACTAAAGATGAGATAACAGGAAGAGAAATGGTTTCATTAAATGTTGAGAATAAAATCGAAGATGTAACACAGGTTTTACTTACTATGGCAAGAGGTAGTACACAAACTGATTTTGTAAATGAAGTTACAAAGCAAATTATTGCAGAGGCTGCTGCAGAGGAGTATGCAAGCCTTGGAATAACAAATGATATCAATAGTTTGTATTCGGTAAATCAAGGTGGAGCAATTAGCAATGGCTATTTAGGACGTAGGAAAAAAGCAATGCCTACAATAGGCTCTTGGTATCACAGAATATTATTAAATGCAAGCCAAAACAAAAACCCTGATTATAGAGAACATTACAGTTATTTAACAAAAGTTATGAAACAATATGTTAGAGAATATAATGGTCAAATGTCTTATTTCGATGGACAATCAACATTTGATTTATTAGAGGGAACAACATTTATTAATCTTGATATTTCTGGACTAGAGGAGAGATTTGCTAGACCTTTAGCACAACAAATTTTATTGTCATGGATTTGGGAAAAATTTGTTAAGAAAAATAGTGAGGATAAATCAAAAGCAAAGAAAAAGAGAGTTTTAATTGATGAAGCTTGGATGCTTTTACCTTTCCCAGAAGCAGTTGATTTCCTTAACAAAATGGCAAGACGTGCTAGAAAGAGAAATGTTTCACTAGCAGTTGTATCACAGAGATTCCAAGACTTTTATGAAAAATCAGAGGTACAAGCAGTATTAACATCATCTGATACAAAGCTATTCTTAGCACAGGATAAATCTGAAATTCAATATATTAAAGAAGTATTCAAACTAAGTGATGGCGAGGCAGCTTTCTTAACAACGTGCTCACGTGGTCAAGGACTATTTAAGGTTGGGGAACAAACAGCAATAATTGAAATCAGGCCAACAAAGAAGGAATTTGAATTTATTGAAACTAATATAAACAAAATACAAGAAAGAAATGAAAATGGATAAAAACATTTACAAAGATAGATAAGGTCTTATTTATAACAAGAAATTATTAATATTCAAAATTTACTAAGGATAATAAATAGTATGTAAATTATACTAAGAAAGCAATAAGTGATTTTACTAAGAAAATAGTAAAATAAATATTATAATTGCAAAATAAATATAAAAGGAGGAGCTATGAAAAAAGTAACTGCAATTTTTCTAACAATATTAACTGTACTAAGTTTACTTACAGTTAATTCTTATGCAGACATAGCTTCTCCATCATCTTTAGGTGAGGACTTAGATGCTACATCTCCAAATGACATAAATGAAGAAATAGATAGTGGCACGGCAACATATACATCTGAAGATGAAAATGGAAATGCTTCACAAAAAACCAAAACACTTGCAGCAAAGCAAGGCATTGGCGTTACTGTATTAAGAGCATTGGCATTGGTTCTTTCATTTATACCGAAACTGGGAAACTATTTTATACAACTTGTAGCTAACACTAAAGATACATTTACAATAATCAATCTTTTATCAAATAAATACGACCTATTTGGAATTAACTTTTGGGAAACAGATACAGGAAATAACGATGATTTAGTAAATAGCATTAGAGAAAATGTTGCAAAATGGTATACTGGAGTAAGAAATATATCAGCAGTTATAATTCTAGTATTACTTTTATATACGGGATTAAGAATGGCCATACTTTTAGCTACAGATGGAGGCGCGTCACCAAAGCAAATGGCAAAGTATAAACAAATGCTTATCGATTGGACAATAAGCATTTGCCTTATATATATTCTACATATTTTAATGATTACAATAATATATGCATCAAATTTATTTGTAAGTATGATAGTTAAAGCAACTAGTGGAGCAATAGATACAAATATTGAGACGCAGATAATAGATAAAACGATAAATGGACTATTTAAGAACGGCACCACGGCAAATCATCCGGTATATTTTTTTATCGTATATTGTATGCTTACATATTATGAAGTTAAATTTTTTGTTGTATATTTATTAAGAACATTTAAAATTTATTTTTATGTTGTAATATCACCACTTGTTTGTGCCACATATTCTCTTGATAAAATGAGGGATGGAACTGCTCAAGCCTTTCAAAACTGGTGGATAGAATTTTTAACAGAGGTAATAAAACAACCAGTCCAATTACTAATCTTTTCAATTTTTGTGCTATCTGCAGATGAAATATTTGCCTCTCAACCTTTACTATTTGTGATACTTTTAGGATTAATTAGTAATATTGAAAGAATTGTAAATGAAGTAATAATCCCTAGAAGAGCGGCATTTAATAAAGAATTAAAAGATGTTAAAGTAAATAATTTGGTACCAAAATTGAAATAGAAATAATGTGTAAGGTTAATAATTTGGTACCAAAATTGAAATAGAAATAATGTTAAGGCAAATCATTTGGCAACGAAATCGAAATGGAAAGGATCTTTAAGTAATAATGAAACAAGATCAAAAAAGAATACTTCAAATTATTATAATCTTAGTAGTGATACTTCTTATTTTGTTTGCTGTATTAATTATAAATCTTGCAAAGAGCAAAGCAATCAACACACAAAGTGCAAATAATGTGGAAAACTCAACTCAAAATGAATTAAACGCATTAAATACAGAAAATATATCAAATGTATATCCTAATTTATCTACTCCCAAAGATGTGTGTGATTATTTAGGATGTACTTATATTGATACTAAAAAATCTTCTGATAGCAATTGTAAGCAAGATATCTATATGAATTTTAATACAGAAACAACAGATAGTACTGGCAGAGACATATATTCAAACAAGGTTTTCTATGAAGATGTTATACTAAATATTGCAGATAAAATGAACGATAATTTTAGAATCATAGATGATGAACATTCAATAATTGTTTTTGTTCAACTAAAAACTGATTCTGATACAGGCAACAAAAATGCAGGTTATATAATAAATAACAATCCAAAATTTTTTGAGGATGAAGTTTCAAAAAGGTCATTAAAGCAAATTATAGAAACAAGTAATGAATATTCGAACATAACAGTTAAATCTGATATTTTACAATCATTAATAAATAATAAATGGAATGCAAAAATTTCAGTACAAAATATGAAATCACAAGATGGCGATTATTATGTATATAATGGCTATAAAGTAAAAATGCTAGGAGACAGTGTTTACAATATAGTATTTGATAGTGACTATAAAAATGAAGTATTTAGTGGAATAACAACAGGAAGTAGTGTTAATGACGATATATTAGGAGATGCCTATTATTTTGGAACAGATATAGCTACTCCTTTAGGCTATAGAACAAAGGATTTTTATGCATTTTTCTTAAATGGAAAAATTTCGGTTTATAAAAAAGGTACATTTGATCAAGATAAAAATGAACAATTAAACTCATTAATGACAAAATACAATGAAGATGGAGATTATGCAAGTTTAATTCAAAACATTACAAAAGTCTATACGGATTATATTGTTACTGAAAATAGCAATAACAAAATAGATATTAAATTTCCACTTGAAGGATTTGAGCTAAAATTTGGATATGATGACCAAAATAATGGCATAACAATTTATGATAATTTTGAAGGAAAAGTTGTAAACAATAAAACTCTAAATGATATAAATCAGGATGGTCAAATTCCTAATAATGTATATATTGTTTATGATAATTTAATGTTTCAAGATTCATTCAATTCATTATATGATGAATAATAAAATTTACAAAATAAAAAAATTAAATGAACGAAAAAATGAAATTATATAAATAAAATTGACAATAAAAATAAAAAAGTCAATTAACATTTAAGAAAGGAAAGGGGAATGAAAAAAGCACAATTATTAAAAAAGCAAATAATAATATTTACTTTAATTTGTATAATTGTGTCTTTTGTTGTGCCTGCATTTAATAAAAATGTTTACGCAGCTACAACTCAAAGCGGAAAAAAAATCGCTGAAGCAGCACACAATGAAAATAATGAATACTATGGAGGGGTTCCAGGAGATTCAACAGGTGATGAAGTTAGAATTAAGGACTACTCGAACTATAGTAATGGTGGATATAATGAAGTTATGCGATATAAACCAGACGATGATAGTGAAGAAACTAAAAAAGTAAGAGAAACATTAGCTCAAATGGCTTGCAATGGTGCAGAAAATAATAATATAGGATATAATTATGCTGACCATGGTTGCTATAATGCAGTAAAAAATATTGCAAGTCATAATTTAGCAGATATTACTACGTCTGTAGATACTGATTGTTCCGCATTTATATCTGCGTGTGTTCTTGCTACTGGATATATTTGCAATATAGAATCAATGAAAAATTTTCCAGTAAAAAGCTCAAAAAATATGGCTTCAGGTTTAGCTGATTGTGGCTTTGAATCAGTAAAAAGCTTAGTAGACGTTGTAAGTGGTGGAAATATGGAAAAAGGAGATATCCTTATAAATACAAGCAATCATGTTGCAATGTATGTAGGTGACACTGTTGCATCTACTTCTGGTAGTGCTACATCTGGAGGAACTATTAGCATAGGTCACTATACCATAGTCTCTCAATTAACACTAGCAGAAATACACCAGATTTCAGCTGATGATAGCACAATTAGGCTAGATGATCAAAACTTTAACTATAATGGCGAGCCAAAGGATATTTCTATTGTAGAAAAGAAATCAGCTTTAGAAGTAATTTCTTCAATAAAGAATATAGTAAATTATATTTTTGGAGTTTTGGTTTCAGGAATAAGGATGGCTATTGTTGGATATGCAGAAGCAATTGAAAGCTTCATTAATAACTTGCTACTTGACATTGAAGGAACTACAAAAACAGATGATCAAGCAGAATATACAATAGAGGACTTATTATATAATAGAATTCCAGCATTAGATATAAACATTTTTTCAAATACCCCAGGGGGGAAAGCGCTAAATGAAAATAGTGTATTAAATACAATAAGAACTTTAGTAGCAGGATGGTATTATTCAGTAAGAAATATTGCCGCAGTAGTAATGCTAATAATATTGCTCTACACAGGTTTAAGAATGGCAATAACAGTATCAGCATCAGAAAAGGCTGATTGTAGCAAGCAAATTGTTACTTGGCTAAAATGTATGGTTTTACTATTTACAATACACTACATAATAATAGCAATTTTGAACTTAAATGGTATAATAGTAGGATTATTTTCGAGTGCAAGCTCAAAGGTTGAATCTTTGCACGACACAATTGAAGCAAGAGCTTATGATGTTAGGTTTACAGTTGGAGTTACTGGAGCTATAATGTATATTACTTTGATGGTATACTGGGTCAAGTTTTTATTACTTTATGCACGTAGATACGCTTATAATATTATTTACATTGTTATAGCCCCATTTATGATAACTAGATATGCTCTTGACAATGCAAACACAAAAGGAAAAGCAGGATTTCAAAAATGGCTTAATCAATTTGTAGCAAATGTTTTAATACAACCTGCACATGCATTAGCATATTCATTATTTATGGGAATTGCAGTAGACTTAGCTTTACAATCAATAGGTGGATTTATAATCGCCCTTGTATTTATGTCTCAAATATTAAAAATGGATGAATATGTATTAGGAATTGTTAGATTCAATGGAAATGATGCAAGTGGACACTTACATAGAATGAAAAAGCCAATGAGAGAGGAGCTACCTGTAGAATTATATGGACAAATGAAAATCTATGGAGCAATGGCAAAAAATGTTGGAACTATTGCAAAAGCAACAGTAACCCCAGTTGGTAACTATATAAAATATAGAAACTATAATGAACCTAAAAAAGTTGGATTAGTTGGTAGAATTAATAATAAAAAAGATGAATGGTTAATTAGAAGAACATTAGATGATATCAAATCAAATGAAATGACTGAAATGGAAAAGCAAAGAAATCCTGATTTGGCTGCAGAAAGAGAAAAGAAAATAGAGAAAGACAAGAGAAAGATAGAATTAAGAAAAGCGAAGATTAATGCTAGAAATGGTGATAAATCTTCTAGGAGAATGTTAAAATTAAGAAGCCAAGGTAGAGGACAGGTTTTCAAGGCTAGTGCAGGTACTCTAAAGGATGTCTTAAGCACAGTTGCAGGAGCAACAATGGCAATACCATTGGCTGTAGCAGAATCACCTGAGGCAGGAATTGCAGCTTTACAGTTGATAAAAACACCTTCTGAACAAATAGATAAATATAATAAAATCAACAAGGCACAAGGAGAAAGGGATAAAAAAGAAAACAAAATTGAAGAAACAATTTATTTAGTAAATCAAGGTAATGATCAAATGGATGATCTTGAAAACGATGTAAATAAGAGAACAAAGAGATCAAGTAGCAATACAACAAATGGATCAAGCACACAAACTGAGGAAAAAGACGAAGAAGACTACATAGAGGATATTAAAGAAGAACTTAGAATGGTAAATAAACTTGACTCAAATGCAACAAATATTGAAAAACTACTAAAAAAAGAAAAGCAGAGATATGCCTATGCAAAAGCTAACTCAAAAACTCCTGAAGATTCAACTCAAACAAAAAATGTATTTTTACAAGATTCAATTAAAAATATATTAAACGAAATGGATAAAAATGATGTATTATCAGATACACAGAAAGAAGAAATATCTAAAAAAGAAGCTAAAAAAATTATAAAAGATAATAAACTAAAAGCTGATGCAACAATAAATGACATAGGAAGCGATGAAAACATAAAGAAGATATCTTATCACTTCAGCGAGACAATTGTTAGAAACGTTGTATCGGAAGATAATGTTGAGCTGGCAAATAAACTCAACAAAATCAAGGATGTAAATGAAAAAATAAAAGAAACAAATGGAGGAGACAAAAAAGCTCAAATAAACTTAAATAGGTTCATTGAACATCTTGGTACGAAAGCTTGAAATAAATATAAATAAACGGCTGGTTATGTAATGCTGTCAGAATAGAGAGAGTTGCCAAAGTGGAAAATAAATACAAATAAAAGAAAGGACTAAAATGAAACATATACTAAAATCTAAAATAACAAAAAGAATATCTATAATATTAATGTTAATTATTGCTATAGTTAATGTTTCTTTGGCTACTCCATTGGCAAACAAGGCCTATGCAGATGAGAACCAGCCAGAAAGCAAAAGAAGCGGGCTTTTTGGCTTAGGAGTAACGTATTATTATACTACTTCTAGTGGACATGAGGTTGACTTTGTGGAAGATCAAAGTAGACAATATTATGATGACAGTTCAGCAGCAGGAGGAGGAGTTTTCTACGGGTTCAAATTGGATGAATCTAGTGCTTACTATGAAGAAGCAAAAAAAGAATTAGAAGAAAAGGGACTGCCTCTAACATTAAATTACACTGGACACTATGAATATACTTATACACCTAGTCAAAATACTGTTGCGCAAAAAGCTGGAACGCAAACGGACGGAACTGAGAAGCCTGGGGAAAATTCAAATGATAACTCAGACCAGCTTGATGGTATAGCAGGAATAATTCTTTTTCCTGCAAAGCTAATCCCTCTTATTTTTGGAAGAATAATTGATGGAATTCTAGGATTATTCGCTGGAAATGGTAATGCAATTACACTAGGAGACATCATATTTAATAAAGTTGAAATAATTAAAATAGATTTCTTTAATTTTAACTCAAATAGTCAAGCGGCAAATTCAATAAGAACAAGTGTTGCTACTTGGTATTATGCATTTAGAAATATTGCTTCGGTTATTTTACTTGTAATTCTATTATATACTGGAATTAGAATGGCAATATCAACAGTCTCAAAGGATAAGGCCAAATATAGTGAGATGCTTGTAAACTGGGTAGTAAGTATTGCACTTTTATATGTTTTACAATATTTAATCCAAGCTATAATATTTATAAATAACCAACTAGTTGATATTTTCGCAAAATCTTATTCTTCAGTAGACTTGTCAGATCCAATGAATTTGATGTTTAACACTGCATTAAAGAGTATAGGCTTTACTGAGGAAATGGGAGCATCGATATGTTATGCATTATTACTGGGAATGACTTTTGTATTTTTACTATCTTATATAAAACGTATGGTAACTATTGCATTTTTGATTGTAATATCGCCTTTAGTAACAATAACATATTCTGTAGATAAGATGAATGACGGAAAATCACAAGCTTTAAATATATGGTTTAAAGAGTTCTCATATAATATTTTGATACAACCATTTCAATGCATAACTTATTTATTTTTAACTCAAACAGGTCTCACAATTTTACAAAATGAAAAATCAATCTCTGCAATTATTATTTCAACAATGATGGTTTACTTTATGTACGAGTCTGAAAAAATAATAAAGCACATATTCCATTTCAAGAGCAACACCATGAGTGATACAGTAAAACACGCTACACTAGTTGCATCGGCTATGGGAACATTTGATAATTTAGGGATTACAAGAGGGAATAAATATAGTCCAATAGAAGAACCAAAAGATGACAATCAAGCAAGTAATGCTAATAATGCACAAGCAAGACCAATACCAAATACAAGTTATAGATCACAATACATATACGAAGGAAACACTGAAAACAGTGGAAACCAAAATCAAAGCTATCAAGGAAATGCTACAACGAACAATAATAGGACTGCTTCAAGAAATCGCAATAGAGCGAGTGCTACTGGTACGTCAAACTCAATAAGTGGTACTAATTCAAATGGACAAAAAGGAAACTCTAGAATAGGAAAGACAATTTCGAGAGTAACAGGAAATCAAGTGCTAGCCAAATATTATCTTATAAATAAAACAATTGGTAACTCAATACTAAGAGGAGGTATATCACTTGCAACTGGAAACTTAACAACAGCAATGGCTAGTGTAACAAACGAGATTGCAAAAGGAGTAAATGAGGGAAAAGAAAATGCGGCAATAGGAAAACAGAATACTTTGCAGGAAAGTTACAATAAACTAAGGGATGAAAAGGAACAAGAACTAATAGAAACAAGAGTATCTGAAGAAATGGCTAAGCAAAATACAGAAAAGCTAACTAAAGAAGAAATAAAACGTGAGAAAGAAAAAATTAGGCAACAAATAATGAGGGACGAAGGAAAGGGAATACAAAAGAAATCACACGATTATATGCAAGAGAGAACAATGGCTTTATCAAATGGTGCAATGCCTAAAAATGCAGATGAAAAGAAATTGGCTAAGGATATTAATAGGCTAAGAATGGCTTATGCAAATCAAGGCATGGATGAAGATAAAGTAGACAAACAAATATCAAAAGATTTAAAAAACATTGAGGCAGAAAAATATAAATATGGAAATATAGTTCAAAAGAATGCTACAGGCATTAAAGATGATACAATTGATGCAGTTAAAACAGCTGTAAGACCAATTGTACACCATTATTACAGAAGAAAAAGACGAAAAGAGAATAATTATTAGTGTTATAGTTAAGTAAGAAATATTAATGAGAATTAATATTTAAAAATAAATGTATATTTTTTTCACTAATATTTAATGTTACTTAACTGTAGCGTATATGTTAAATTATACATAAAAAGCATAGAAATATTGAATTTTTGCAATGTTTTTATTATAATAAGGTAAAGGCTTATTTCGTTGAAACAAATCTAAATTGGAGAAATAATAACAGTGAAATTATTTAGAAAATATAAACTAAGATTCATTAAGTTAATAGTCTCAATCATTATTTTAATGGTAGTTTTTTCACAAATAGAAAATACACTATCATTAAATGCTATATTTGCCGCTGAAACAAGCTTTACAATTGACGGAGTTGAGTTTTACTATGATCCGGACTCTGAAGAAAACTGTTTGTATATATATAATAGTGATAAAACAGAGAGAATAAGATGTACATTGCAAACTTACGCTGGCCAGCAAGTTTACTATCCTGAAAATTTTCAAACAACATATTTATTAACTATATATACCAAAGATAAAAATGGAAATTTCTCAAATTCTACACAATTAGATCAAAGCCGTGCTTTAACATATATGGGATTTGATGGAGGATATTTAAGCTCATTTTTAGGAGCAGGTATAACTGAAAAACAGGTATCTGAAGCAACTGGAATAGACACTAGCAATAAAGATACTAATAATAAAAATATTAAAGAAGATGATTCAAACAGTAAAGATACAGAAACTGTTGTTGATGATATAGACAAAGTATCAAAAGACTATGCAAAATATTCTTATGATAGTTCAAAGGATATTTTAACAGTACAATATTACAATCCAAACACACAAAAAGTTGTTACGAAAAACTATTCTTACAATGAAAGTACAAAAACGTTTACTATGAACAATCCAGAGGGATCAAATGGGCAAGCATATTATTCTGATTATATAAATAGTGACGAACATAATGCTTTGCATCCAGTAATGATAGAAATCGCAGTGGATGACATAGAAAGTGTAACTGGAATATCTAAAGATGATTTAGACTCATATATGACAGGAGAAATTGATTACAATGATGATTCTGTTTTTGAAAAAGTTATAAATGGCTTAGCAGGATTTTTTTTGTATCCAATAAAAATTGTGCCATTATTACTAGGAAAATTATTGCAAGCCATAATGGGAATATTTACAGCAAATAATGGAACTTTGTCTGTAGAAGATATTTTATTTAACAGAATAGAGATAACAAAAATTGATTTTTTCAATTTTTCATCAACAAATGAAGCAGTAAATTCAATAAGGGAAAACGTTGCTGCTTGGTATTATGGGTTACGTAATATTTCAGCTGTTGCATTACTTGCTGTATTAATGTATGTTGGATTAAGAATGGCAATATCAACAATATCTGATGAAAAAGCTAAATACAGCCAAATGGCAGTAAACTGGTTTGTAAGTATCGCTTTGTTGTTTATAATGCATTTGATAATTGCATTAGTAATGACACTAAATAATCAACTTGTAGCTGTTTTAGAAAAAGGAATTGGAACACCAGACCCAATTGATAAAATTTATAACAATGCATGGAATGTAGGATTTGTAGAAGGCTTTGGCGATGCAGTGTGTTACTTAATTTTAGTAGGAATGACATTTGTATTTTTGCTTTCATATTTAAAACGTATGATTACAATTGGCTTCTTAATAGTAATTTCACCACTTGTAACAGTAACATATTCGATTGATAAAATGGGAGATAACAAATCTCAAGCATTAAATACTTGGTTTAAAGAATTTGTATATAATATTTTAATACAACCATTTCAATGTGTATCATACATAATACTAGCTAGTTCTGCAATGAAAATTCTCGATGACGAGGCTTCATTAAGTGCAATGTTAATTGCAATTATGATGATTTTATTTATATATGAATCAGAAAAAATTATTAGACATATATTCCATTTTGAAGCAAGGACGATGGCAGAAACAGTATCAAATGCAGCATTGGTTGGAACTACAGTTGGAGTAATTACAAGAGGAGGCAAAAACAAAACTACTACAATAACATCAGATACAATAGATGAAAAGGAGAAAGCTAATCAAGAGGAGTTTTCTAAATTTAAAGCAAGCAAATCAAGTGTAGATAATAGCGAATACAACAATGAAGAAAACTACACAACAAGCAAAGGAAAAATTGCAAGCAATAATCCTCACAAAAGAAATTCAAATGTTGGTAGAGCTATTTCTGCAGTTACAAACAACAGAGCTTTTCAAGCTTATGCCAATATGGCCAAAACAGGATCTAAAATGCTATTAGGAGGAAGTTTATCTCTTGCTACTGGAAGCAATGCAGCTTTTTTAAAAAATAGTAAAAATATAATAGACAATGGTTCAAGAGCAGGAAGAAATTATATAGAAGAAAGAAACAAACACGAATTACAACAGGCATATAGCAATGCTGAAAATGTTGCAAGAGAAAATCTTATGAATAATCTTGTGATGAATCAAATGAAAGTTAGCGACCTAAATAATCTAGATGAAAACCAGCAAAAAGAAGCTAATAGAATTAGAGAAAATCTAGAAAAGACTGATGGAGAGAATATAACGGAGCAAGCAAAGAAGTTTGTAGCTTTAAGAGCTGATGAAATTGCAAATGGTAGAGAGCCCACAACAGAAGCAGAAAACGAAATGAAAGATGCTATGGACAAATTAAGAACTACTTACCAAAATGATGGAATGGACTCAAGATATAGTAATTTACAAATAAGCGAAGATTTAGCAAATATTAGAAAAGGAAAATATGGAGAGTCATCTCATATTGAAGCTAAAGCGAAAGATATTGCAAAAAATGCAAAAGAAGCTGGAAAAATTGCAAAAGAAACGGGGAAAATTATAGCAACACCAGTAACAGCACCAGTTAAAAAAGCAAAGAAATTTTTCAGAAAAAAGTAAAATAACAAATAATATTTTTTAGAAAATAAATAATTATTTATTATAAAATGGGTAAAAAATAAGGGAGAAAGGTGTCAATGAGTCACAAGTGGAATATAAGACATAAAAAGTTAATAGTTTTTATACTTATTGCTAGCATAATAATTAGTTTTATACTAAGTGATGTTTCCTTTGCTGCAATTGAAGACACTGTTAAGAAAAATTGCCAAGTTGACTATTATTATTATGATAGTAGTAATAAACAAATTGTAGTTTATACCACATTAGACTCAAGCGCAGGTGCAGGAAAGAAAAAAATAATATATAATGAAACATCAGATGATGATGGTACATACTATGAAATTTCTAACGAAGATGCAAGAGATGCTAAATGCTCCTATCCAATGTATATATATCAAGACTCAACTGGAAAATGGGTGGCACATTATGAAGACAGTAGCACACAAGAAGAAATAGATGATATAGGATTAACATACAGAGCTTCAAGTGATAGAAGTGGGCAATCGGATGATTTAACTGGAAAAAGTAATACATCTAATAGTGGTACTACAAACCAAGGAACAACTACACAAAATGGAGGAACAGGAACACCAAACAGTGGTAGCAATAGTGGAACAAATGCATCGGGAAATACAAGTAGTTCAATATATTATTACATACCAACAGGGCAAGATCCAAGTAAAATTGATAATTTTACCTATATAGTATATGACCAAAGTGCTAAAACATTAGTAGAAAATATATTAGACCACGATGAAAGTAAGAATAGAACAAATAATTATACTTATAGTACAACAAGTGATGACGGATATGATGTTTTTTTACCAGCAGGACGGAGGACAGGGACATTCTATTGATACAACTAAAAGAGAAATTCCAAATTATACAGAAATTTCCTATGATGAGTTACAAAAACAAATAGAAACATGGAAATCTACAACTGATACAGAGCAGGATATTATAGATGTTCTTCTAGATGGTGTAGCAGGAATTTTGCTTTACCCTGCTAAAATAGTTCCACTATTAATAGGAAGAACGCTAGAAACGGTAATGGGACTATTTGCAGAAGATGGATTAAGCTTAACACTGGATGAGATTTTATTTAATAAAGTTGAAATTTTATCAATTGATTTCTTCAACTTAAATCCTCAAAATGGCATGGTAAAAACAATTAGAGAAAATGTTGCAATATGGTATTATGGCATAAGAAACCTATCAGCTACGATATTATTTGTTATTCTACTATATACAGGGCTAAGAATGGCAATATCAACTGCAGCAGAGGAAAAAGCAAGATATAGCGAAATGATAGTAAATTGGCTTATAAGTATTGCTTTACTATTTGTATTGCATTATATAATGGAATTTGTTATAGTTATGAATAATAGGCTTGTAAGCATTTTTGCAACTGCGTTAACTAATAACAAGGGTGATACTATAGATATGATTGACCAGTTCTTTGTAAATTCTTGGTCACTATCGTTTACGGAAGGCCTTGGAAGTGCTCTTGCTTATCTAGCACTTGTTGGAATGACATTTGTATTTTTGCTTGCGTACTTAAAACGTATGATTACAATTGCATTTTTAATAGTAATTTCACCACTTGTAACAGTAACATATTCACTTGACAAAATGGGTGATAATAAATCTCAAGCATTAGATAATTGGTTCAAGGAGTTTGCATACAATGTATTAATACAGCCATTTCAATGTGCAGCATATTTAGCTTTAGTAGAATCAGCAATGAAGATTTTGACAACAGAGAGAAGCCTATCAGCTGTTGTTGTTGCATTTATAATGATTGTATTCTTATATGAAGCAGAAAAAATTATTAAATTAATTTTTGGTTTCAATCCTCAGTCTATGTCAGACACAGTTGGACATGCAGCATATTATGCGACAATAATGAATAATGCTAATTCTATTGCAACAGGGGCAAAAAACAAATATACATCCAAAACAGCAATTACTCCACAAAATGAGACTAAAAATGAAAAATCTTTTGGAAAGAATGTTTCTCCTAATGCGGGTACATTAGGAGAAAATAACAATCAAAGAGCAAACGCTTTAGCAAAAGGAGGTAAAGTGGGTAGTGGACAAAAAGGAACTGCTAGAATTAACAATGCTCTTTCTAAGGTAACAAGCAATGGAGTATTTCAGGCTGGAGTCACGGCTAACAAAATTGCAAGCAAGATGATTTTAGGCGTTGGACTTTCAGGGGCAACAGGAGAACCAACAACAATGCTTTCAGCAGGGGCAAGTGCAATTAAAAATGGTTTTGCTAGTGGACGAAAATATAGCGAAAATAGAAACAGACATGCCCTACAGCAATCCTATAAAGCTGCAGAAAATGAAGCAAGAGAAGATATACTTAATGAAAGAGTTAGACAGAAAATGGGTATTGACAGTTTTGACGAATTAACAGATGAACAAAGAACACAGGCTAATTCTTATAGAGACCAAATTGAAAGAGATGAAGGCGATGATATTGATTTAGAAGCAAAGGAGCTGGTAAGACAAAGAGCAGATGCAATTGCAAATGGTGCAGAACCAGAAACAGAAGCAGAAGAACAACTACAAGACTCTATAGGTAAGCTTTCAAGATCTTATAAGAATAATGGAATGAGTGATAAAAACATAAACACCCAAATATCAAATGATTTTGCAAGTATTAGAGCAGGTGGATATAGTGAGGCAACAGACCTTGAAATAGGTGCAAAAAATGCAATGAGCAAGGCTAAAGATGTTGCAGATGTTATCGCATCGCCTGTAAAAGATGTAAAAAAATACTATAGAAAGAAAAATAGTTAAAAGATACAACAAAAATGGTATTATAGAAATAAAAACTCTTATTAGAGTGTAAAAAATAAAATGTAGAATCTAATAATAAGATAGAAAATTTGATGAAAAATTAGCAGTTTAAATATAACAATACTAGAAAAGAGGTGAAATAATTTGGCTAAAAGTTACAGAGCAAGAAGAAAAAATGCTGAAAAAGAAGCACAAAAAAAGGCTGAAAATAAAGCAAGAAAACAACAAGAAGAAGAACAAAGAAAGCAAGAACAACAAGAAGAGCAACAACAGAGCCAAGAAGATCAACAATCAACTCAGCCTGCTAATTTCGGAAGGGAGCCCTTACAGGGTGATGATTCTAATAAACAAGAAAAGAAACTTTCAGATTATTCACCAGAGGAGCTTGAAAAACTAAGTCCAGGCTATAGAAGACATCTAGAGAATAATGCAGAAAAAGAAAAAGAAGATCAGGCTAAAGCCGAAAGACTTGCTAAAAGAGTACAAGAAGGAAAAAGCAAACCAAACTCTCCAGGAACTACTCCAAAAGGAACGCCTTATACCAACCCTTATGAGAGAACCCCTGAGCAAAAGAGAGACTATTATAATAGGCATAATCACTCTGACCCATCTCAAAGCAAAGCAAGGAAAAAGCAAGAAAGAAAAAATGCAAATAATGAAAAAAGAGCTTCGAAGGCAGTAAAAACAGCTTCAAATGAAGCAGGAGTAAGCGCAGGAAATGCAAAAAAAGCTGTAACAGTTGCGACTAATTTACCTTTAGTAATAACAATTGTAATTGTTATTTTAATAATTATTTTAGCTATTGGAATAATATTATTTTTCCAAAATATGCCGTCACAAGTAATAGGACAAATTAAAAAAACAGCTAATTCAATAGGTGCTTTTTTAATTTCAAAAGTTAATGGAAACCAAACAGATATAACAGAAGATGAAGTAATAGACTTAGCACAGTATTTAGAAAATATGGGATATAATGTTGAGGGATATGGATTTGCAGATGTACAATATAGCGAAAGTGATGAAGATTTAGGCAACACCTATGGAGCAAATACTACATCTGGAAAAGCAAAAAAAATAAAATCAATAACTAAAAATAGTAAAAGTAAAAATTATTTACGTGATTACATGGCTGCAGACCAGAGTACATACTTTAAAGCAACCGATAACTTTTTAGGTTATTTTTCCGCTGCTTTTGATGATTTGGATAACTTGATTAATAGTAGTGATTCTGCAACAATTGCTGCTAATTCTAAAGATTATTCAACAGGAATGATAGAAGTTAATGATGTACAGAACCAAGCTAGTAACTTTCTAATCGAACTAATTGCCTTAAGAGGAAAAGGAAGTACAAGTATAGATAAAAACACACATGCGTTAACTATAAAAGGACAAAACAATTATAATTATTCATTTTCAATGGATGGCTGGACATCAAAATATGGAAGACCTCTTGAACTATTCCTAGCATTGCACTTATCAACAATGATGCCGGACTTAACAGACCAAATAGCAACAAGTGATGCTTTTAACACAAAGGTTCATATTAGCTTTCAAGAAACAGCATTATATGCAAGTAACATGATTGTACAAACTAGTGATGGTACTCAAATTAATAAATCTGACGTAATGAGAGCTTATGCTAATTACTTAGTTAGTCTATTTGATGATGCAAAAAATAATTATTCATCAGCTTCAAGCCAAACGACTGCAGATTCAACTTACAGCGACTATGCTCAAACAGACGAAGCTTGTAAAACATATTTAAAGGGTATAATTGATAACAACGACACTGAAGCAATTGAAAAAGTAGTAGTCGGTGTCAAAAACGATATTGGTTCAAATGATTCATTAGCAAGTTATATATGCAAAAACTATTTAACTTCACAGACTTTCGAAGGAATACCATCAGAGCCAAAAAATACAGATTTATCTGGAAATGAAGCATCAAGAATTTCGGGGCTTACAAAAACTCAGCTAAATGAATTAACTGAGTTATATGCAGATTTGGCAAAAGGAAAAGCATTCTATTTACCATTTATTACTAGAGTATCTAAACACTGGTTTTGGGATGGTAATAAATCTAGTGAAGATGGCACAGCACAAGACTCTAACAATAATGTTTACTTTACTGGAAGTGATAATCAATATACTGGAGTTTATCAAAAAACAACATCAGCAAAAAAATGGGTAACATTTACTCCAAATGGAAGCTCATATTTGCAAGGATTCCAAATTCAAATAGATGGACTAATATCTGATGATAATGGTTTTTGGTATCAAGTAAATGAACCATATATAGTAGGACCAAATAAAGAATTAATAGCTTTATTCAAGGAAAAATATTATAAATATGATGGAACAGAAGAAACAGCAAGAAAGATAGCAGCTGCAAAGGCAATTGACGAAAACAAAGACTCGTACTACTTTCACGGAGAAAAAACAAGTGTTACTGATGATGATAAAACAGACTACGATAATGGTCAGCTAGCAACAAAAGAAACACCATCATTTGGAACAACGAGGGATACTCTTTCTGGATTTGAAATATTAAAAAATATGGATACAGAGGATTCTGAGACAATATATAGAATGCTAAAACAATTAGCAACGAGTGAAAAACTTGCAGAGGCAATTGGAGAAGAAAATACATTAAATGCAGACGATATAACAGAGGATTTAAAGCATATCTTAATTTGGCCATTTGATAAAGATTTAGATGAGTCCCCAACTGCACCGGGAACAACCTCAAAGGACAAAAATGAATATGGACTTGTAATAAGTGACGTCAACGGCAAGGATTTCTTAGCTCCAATTGACTGTGAAGTAAGAAAGGTAGAAGGAACAACAGTAACACTAAAACTAGGATCACTTTCAGATGAAGCTGTTAATGCACTCACAATGAAATATAAAGATGACTTTTACAATATAAAGAAAGATTTATTAAATGGATGGACAATGGTAATAGAAGGGGTTTCAGGAGCTCAAGCAAAGCAATATAGCAGGGGCGAGAAAATAGGAACAGCCACAGATAAAGTAACAATAGTGCTACAAAGAATAAACAAAACAATAGTAGGAGGAGAAAGCGACACAGTAGAGGACAACATTGAAGACTATATGGATAACACCTACACACTTACAGATGAAAAAGCTTTAAAAGAACATGGAATAGCAGATGAAAATGCCCCAATAATAGATGAAAGTGGATATGGACTAAAAGACGAAAGTGGTACAAATAAAGATACAACTGATTACAGCAATGGAGTATATGCAAATGGAGATTTAACATTTGTAACTGATACAAGTATTTCTTGGGAAGACTTTGACAATGCTGTACAAAATTGTCCAAAAGGCTATCTTGGTAATCATGCAAATGATTTCAAAGAAAACGATAAAGTACTATATGATTATTGTATAAATGAAGGAATTAATCCAGTATTTATGGCATGTATAGCAATGAAAGAGCAATCATGGAGTGCTGCTCACTTCCGATACTGGAATCTTGCTAAAGAGGGAGACTTAGGAAAAGAGTACGGATTTGCTGCATATTCATCAATGGAAAAGGCTATAAAAGATGCAGTATATAATATTAAGAACCAACGTTTATTGGCAACACCTTCAAATGACCCCTTTGGTATTATTAAATATTCAAAGAAGTATAGCTTAGCAGATGGCATTCATTTCACAGGTGGAGTAAATAATGTATATGATCTTATGATAGGTTATCCTGGGTATGACAGACAAACGGTAACAAATTATGTAGGTGGAGAAACTGGATTATTTTTCTGGGCTAAGACTATATTTAAGATTGATTATACAAAGAAAAATGGTAACCAAAGTCCTACCCCAGAGTCTAACCCGGATCCAGATACAAATACAGGATCTGCTCAATTCAGTTGGCCAACTAAGACGAAAATTGTAACTTCAAAGTTTACTTTGGCTAGAACATTAAATGGAACAACTAGACCACATAAAGGAATAGACATTGCAGTTGTAAATGCTCCAGTATATGCTATTGCAGATGGCACGCTATATAAATATTCAGATCCTTCAGGCTATGGGCAATATGTAATTATATATCATAAAAATAATCAATATGCTTCACTATATGCACATTTATCTTCAGTTGCAGTTAGCAATGGAACTAAAGTAAAAAAAGGTGAACAAATAGGAATTTCAGGAGGAAGCACAGGAAATAAAAATCTTGATGGAAATGCACAAGGAGCCCATTTACATTTTGAAATAAGATATAATAAACAAGGCATAAGTGTGAATGATACTTCTACATTCTTTGGCGTAGCGACTCCACAAGACCCAGAAAAGCTTTTAAAATAAAAAATAATGTATTATTTATACACTTATTAATCAAATGAAAGGAAGGGCTATATATGGATAATAAAAAAATTCTTAAATTAATAATAGCAATTTTAATAATTTTAATAGCATTAGCAATGATTCTTAGCATAACTATAAATAAGAGTAGAAGCAATTATAACTCGAATAGTTTAGACAACCCAAATCAGGTAAATAATAATACAGAACAAGGCTCTGTTGATGAGCAGAGCCTTCCAACAATTGTAGAAAAAATGGACCAATTTTTTACAATAGATACATATATGGAAAATTACATTACAGCCATAAACGAAAAGGACACAGAAACATTATTAAAATATTTAAGAGATGAATATATTGAAAAAAATGATATTACACAAAATAATGTTTTTACCTTTCTAATTTCTTGCACTAACGTAAATTCATATTTAACCAAGGAAGTTTTTTACAATTCAAATGATAACTATGCAGAATATTACATAAAAAGCAGTGTGGATGGCAACGATTTTTATACAATCTTAGGCAACGATTTAAATAATAGCACTCTTGATTTGTACCCTATAGATAAAACAGAGTATCAAAATATTATTACTATGGGGAGATATTCTATTCCATTTAAAACAAGAACAATTAGCAAAAAATCAGGTAATTTTTATGCTAATCAAACTTATTCAGATCAGGATATTGCTAAAAAATATTGTTGTAATTACATAAACATGATGCTTAATTATACCAAAGGAGCTTATGAGCTTCTAGGCGAAACAACAAAAGAGGAAAAATTTACAACATACGAAAAATTTAATAGTTTTGTAGTGAATAATTCACAAAACTTGAATATTATGTACAATGTAAATGCAGTAACTCCTAAAATTGAGTTTGCAGGAAGCAATGCAAGAAATAGCTATAATGAAAAATATGCAAATTATATAATTTCAAATTATTCTAAGAATTACAATGGAGAAACAATAAATCTAATTTGCCAAGATGAAAATGGAAACAAATTGACTTTTAATATTGAAATGGCAAACCCAGGTAATTATACAGTCGATATTGGATAAAAAAGGAGAAAAATGAAAAGAAAAAATAAACTAATAATTTTTATAATAATAACTATAGTAATTATTATTTTAATTTTATCTACTTTAAGTTATCAAATCATAAACATTAGAAAAAATAAGTCAAATAGCGAAATAGATGGTGATAAAAATTCAAATCAAGTTACCACTGCTACTAATTATCTTACTTCATATTACACTTTAAATTCTGGCAAAAATGCAACAGAGCTACAATCAAGAAATGAAATTTTCTGCATTTTTGACATTGTAGATAACTATATTACTAAAATAGAGCAATCAGATGATAATGGATTAATGAATATAATAGACAAAGACTTTATAAATAATAATAATATTACAAATCAAAATGTTATGTCACTATTTAATTCATATGAATTGCCATATTATTTGATAAAAAAAATATCATATGTAGAAAATCAAAACTATATTGTTAGATTTATTGATGGTTCAAGTATAAATAGCGATGATTATGATACACATATTATTTGCATTAAACTTGATCAAAAAAACAAATCATATTCAATTTGCCCCCAATTTGATGATACAAGCACAGATAATGAAATTTACTTAGAAGATAAAACAATAGAAAAAAACAATGACAATGGGTATACTATTAATAATGTAAATGATGAAGAAGTCGGAGTTTATTTTGTAAAATTATTTAAAAATATATGTGACAATGATATTGAACATGCATATGAAATAATTAGTAATGATGAAACAAATCAAATTAAAAGCGAAGATGAACTAAAATCTTTTATGAACAACATAACTATTAACTATCAAAACATAAATGTAAAGGCTACATCATCAACAAGATATGTAACTTTTGAAGTAACAGATGGGAACAACAATTATTTTAAATTTAATGTTTATCCAAATTACATTGATTTCTCAACAAAAATTGGAAATGATACAACAAAGGGAGACTATTCTAATATATATAATGATTACACAGGAAGTGTAACATCAGAAGAAATAAGCAATTTCTTGGACTATTTTGTAAATACAACAGTAAAGCAAATAAATGATTCAACATCAGGTAAATCATATAATAAAATTAGACAATATTATGACAACAACAAAACGACAATTAACAATATGGGAATATACTCAGCTGATGATTACTTAAATTTGTCTAACCAAATAGTTGGAATGAGATGGAGCAAAGGAATACAATTTATACAGGCTAACATAAACAATAAAACAGAAGAAAATGGTTATATAAAATATGATTTAACTATGGAATATACATTAGATGAAGAAATTAACCTTTATTTATGCATTGCAAAGGATTCAACAACAACTCCAAGCATAAAAATTGAAACAACAGGTGTACAGGATGAAGAATAAACATTTTTATAACGAATTTTACAATTGGAAAGGACAATAGTAAAATGGAAAAAACAAAAAGCGATTCTGAGAAACTAAAAAAAATACTAAGAATAATACTTTTAGTCATAGCAATATTAATAATAATTGTTTTAATTGTTCTCATAAGAATAAACAAAAGCAAAAATACAACCAAGGTGCAGGAAGCATCTACAACTAATGAAGAAATAGAAAAGCAAAATGAAAATGCAATTACAACCAAAATAACAAATATGAGTGAAGAAGACAGAGTAGAGTCTTACGTAGGACAATTTATCTCTCAGATAGAAAGCCAAGATTATGAATCGGCTTATAATACATTAAACGAAAACTTTAAAAACAATTATTTCAAAACACTAGATGATTTTAAAAATTATGCAGAAAATAAATATCCATCAAACCCAAGCTTGACTTATGAATCAGTAAAACGAATGGGAGAAGTTTATTTAGTACAAGCTAAAATAAATGATGTAATAAACTCTGATTTTACAGAATTTACTCAAAGATTTGTAGTAAGGGAAAATGGAGCCAATGACTACGTAATTTCATTTCAGGCAGAATAAATAAAAAAGGAGCAAATGAACTATAGAAAGGAGAAAGCTAAAAATATTATGAATAATAGAGCAAAAATCAGAATTGCAATAAGAAATTTTTTTAAAAGTCAAGGCAGAATTATTTTTGTTATTTTTATAATATGGCTAATTGTTTTTCTAATAAATCAATATTTAAAATCAATTCCAAAAGAAATACAAATGTCAAATACATATACACCTGATTCTCCAATAATGGACGAAACCGATAGTATATCAAAATCAGATGCAAAGAAGATAAATGAATTAATAAAAACATATATTACATATTGTAACAACAAAGATTATGACAACGCATACAATTTAATTTCAACTTCATGTAAGAAATATGTTTATAATGACAACGAAGAAAACTTCAAAAGCTATGTTGATAGCTTGTTTCCTGAGGAGAGAAAATACTATACTCAAAATTATTCAAATGTAGATGGAATTTATGTTTACATTTTAACACTTACAGATGATATAGAATCAACCGGAACAACAGGAGGATATTATAGTTATTCAGAAAGAATTGCTGTTTTTAACGAAGGAGACGATATAAAATTATCAAATAATAATTTTATAATATCAAAAGACTTGAACATCTCAAAAGAAGATGACTACATAAAAGTAGAAATAACGTCAAAAGATATAGGCTATGACAAAGTTGGATATAATTTAAAAATAACAAACAAAACTGCAGATGGATATGTATTAATTTCAGACGCAACTTATGCAAAGGAAGTTTCATTAATAGTAGGAAACCAAGAAAGAGGAGCGGAAAACTTAGATAATGCAAAATTTTTCGTTTCTCCAGGAGAAACTGAAGAAATGAGTTTCATATTTACAAAATATTTTGACGAAACAACTGATGAAAGTGTATTGCAACTTAATGATGTAAGAATACTAAAATCCATGATAACAACAGATTCATATAGTGACGCAATTAGTGTTTATAGTTTTAACATAAATTTATAATTCAGTAGTTAATATTTGCAAAAATCTAAATTAAGATGAAACCATTAACCTGCAACAAACATAAAGTTACAGGCTAATGGTTTATTATTTATGGTTTTCAGCTTTTTTATTTTAAAAAACGCTAACTTGTAACAATGTAAATCTAAATATTACTTAATTGCGTTAGTCTTGATTTTTCTATAAAAAATGTGGTATAGTATAGCAGAAAATGTTGAAGAACAAAATAATTTTTAAAGCAAATTTGTTCCTCAAACAAACTGAGAAAAAGAAAGGATTAATTGAAAAATGAAAAACGATGTAATTCCAATTTTTTTAACAATTGATGATAAATATGTGCCATATCTTGATGTGGCTATTAGGTCATTAGCTAGTAATTCAAATGATAGCGACAAATATGTAATCAATGTTTTACACGAAAAGCTAACAGATAAGCAGATTGAAAGTATAAGAAATTTAAATAATTTAAAGGAAAATGTTGAAGTAAAATTATTTGATATGAAAGAATCCCTTGAAAAAGGACTTGAGCAAATAACCGATAGAGAAGAAAACAAGTTAAGGAGAGATTATTTTACATTATCAATTTACTTTAGAATATTTATTCCAGATATATTTAAAGAATATGATAAAGGAATCTACATAGATAGCGACGTAGTAGTTCCAGGTGATATTGCTCAAATGTATAAAATAGAATTGGGAGACAATATAATCGGAGCATGCCCTGATCACTCAATCGAAAATGTGGAAAAGCTTAGATACTATTTGCAAGAATCAATTGGTGTAAAACCAAGCGAATACATAAATTCTGGAGTTTTGCTTATGAACCTAAAGAAAATGAGAGAAATAGAGTTTAGCAAAAATTTCTTAAGGTTATTAAACAAATATCATTTCTTCTGTGTTGCACCAGATCAGGACTACATTAACGCAATGTGCAATGGAAAAATAGTATATTTAGACGAATGCTGGGATGCAATGCCAAATGACGCAAAAGAGCCACTAAAAGAGCCAAAATTGATACACTATAACTTATTTCAAAAACCTTGGTGCTATGACAACATTCAATATGAAGACTATTTCTGGAAATATGCTAAGCTATCACCATATTATGAAGAAATAGTAAAGTTCAAAGAAAACTATTCAGACGAACAAAAACAATCTGATAGAGAATGCTTAGGTAAGATTATTGAAGATGCATATAAACAGGCAAAAGATGATGATAACACATTCAAAAAAACATTTGAAAAAGGAGAAAAGAGATTTATCTGATAAAAAACGTAGTAATAGATTAACAACAAAAGCAAGTTAAGAAATCAATAAAGTATAATATTTAATTGCTAAAGACTTGCTTTGGGGCTAAAAAAATATTAACATGTAACAAAAGAGCAGAAAACTTATTGCAAGTTTTCTGCTTTTATGATAACATAATGACGAAATACTATAAAGATAAAATTAAGGAGGAACACAAATGAGCGAAAGGTTTATATTAAATGAAACATCTTATTTTGGCAGAGGATGTAGAACAGAACTTGTAGGAGTTCTTAAAGAAAGAGGATTTAAAAAGGTACTGCTTGTATCTGATAAGTCATTAGTAGATGCAGGAGTTACAGAAAAGGTTAGTTCATTACTTGACAAAGCCAAAATTGCCTACAAATTATTTGATAATATCCAACCAAACCCACCAATAGAAAATGTTCTTGCTGGGGTAAAGGTTTGCAAATCTTACAAAGCAGATGTAATAGTAGCTGTAGGTGGAGGTTCTGCTATGGATACTGCAAAAGGGATTTCTATTGTTGTGGCAAATCCTGATAGAGCAGATGTTGCTTCATTAAATGGTTTATCAAATACAAAAAATAAAGGCCTACCATTAATTTGTTTACCAACAACTCATGGAACAGCATCTGAGGTTACAATTAATTATGTAATAACAGATCCAAAGAAAAAGATAAAAATGGTATGCGTAGATCCACACGATTTACCAATTGTTGCAATTGTCGATTCAGAACTAATGGAAACAATGCCAAAATCAATGGCTTCTTCAACTGGGATGGATGCACTAACACATGCAATCGAAGGCTATATAGCAAAAGGACATTCAACAATGTCAAGAATGATGTCAATGAGAGCAATTGAATTGATATTCGAAAACTTAACAAAGGCTGTAAATGAAAAAGATGAAAAAGCCATTGAAAATATGGCTTTAGCACAATATATGGCAGGAATGGCATTTTCAAATTGTGGACTTGGAATTGTACACTCAATGGCACACCAATTAGGAGCTGTTTACAATACACCTCATGGACTTGCAAATGCAATTTTACTACCAACGGTAATGAGATTTAATGGCGAAGTATGTGCAAATGATTTTAGAGAAATATTATGCCATATTGGTAGACCTGATGCAAGGAACCTAAATGACCAAGACGTAATAAATACATTTGTATGGATGATTTCAGAATTATCTAAATCAGTTGGTATAACCCAAAGATTAAAAGATGTTGGGTGCAAGGAAGAAGATATTCCAATGCTTGCAGATAAAGCAATGGTTGATCCATGCAAACCAGGGAACCCAAGAGAAGTAACTAAGGATGACTTCATAAGATTATACAAAGAAGCAATGTAGAGGATTTAAAGTAAGGATAAAGAAGTAGTGTAGATAGTTAAAAACAAAAAGAAAATGTAGAGATTTTAAATAAAAAATAATATGTTAGAAAAAATAAACGAAAACTTTTTATGAAAGATATTCGTGTCCTATGGTAAAAAATGATATGTTTTTTATAAAGGTATTGTTTATTTTTTCTTAATAAAATTTTTATAAAATAAATTTAAAAAGTGATTTAAATGGAACTGGAATATATAGTAAAAAAAGACGAAGACGATATTAAAAGAATTCTAATAGAAGAACTAAAAATTTCAAAGTACCAAATTAAAAGAATAGACGAGAAAGACATTTTAGTTAATAATAAGAATCAAAGAACATATCAGAAAGTTCATAAAGGAGACTTAATAACAATAAACCTAAATTATTATGAGGACAATTCTAATATTGTTCCAAATCCTGATATAAAATTTGAAATCTTATATGAGGATGACTGGATGCTGATAGTTAACAAGCCAAAGTTTATACCGGTTCATCCAACAATGGGGCATTATGAAGATAGCTTATCTAATGGGATAAAATACTATTATGACAAAATAGGTTTGAATAAAAAAATTAGACCTGTAAATAGGCTTGATAGAAATACGACTGGTATAGTTATATTTGCAAAATCAGAATATATCCAAAATAATCTAACAAAATATAACAAAGAATATCTTGCAATAGTTGAAGGAAAGCTTGAAGGAAGCGGAATTATCAACAAAGGCATTTCTAGAAAAAAAGGTAGCATAATAGAAAGATGTATTGATAATAATGGGAAAGAGGCAATAACTTATTATGAAGCAATAAAAAATTATGAAAAAATAATTCGTAACAAAGAGATAATAAATTACAAAAAAACGTTTTACAACGAAGCAGAGACAAATCAAAAAAATGCAAACAATAATGACATTATAGAAAACATCAATGAAATAGTAAATTCACAAGAAGAAAGAAAAATAAATTTACAAGAAAAAAGAAAAATAAATTTACAAGAAGAAAGAAACATAAATTCACAAGAAAAAAGAAATATAAATTTACAAGAAGAAAAAAACATAACTTCACAAGAAGAAAAAGACTGCAAAAAGGTAGAATATACATTGGTAAAATGTATTTTAGAAACAGGTAGAACCCACCAAATAAGAGTACACCTAGCATCAATAAATCATCCAATTTTAGGTGACAGCCTATACGGAAAAGAATCAAACTTAATAGATAGGCAAGCCCTCCATGCATATAAAATAAGTTTTGTCCATCCAGTAACAAATGAAAGAATAGAAATTACTGCAGATTTACCAGATGATATGAAAGGATTACTTATAACATAACAAAATTTAAAAATTAAAACATAGAATGAAAAAATAATGTATAATGTAAAAACCAAACCATAGATCAACAAAAACAAAAGAAGAATAGCAACATATAATGTTAACTGCAAATTGGAAAAATGAAAGAAAAAAAGTAACACTAAATCTGTTACTGGTTAATGCTTTCCAGCACTCTAAATTTATAAACCATTAACCAGTAACCTAAATCTATATCACAAATAAGAAAGGAAACAGAAAAATGAGATACACATATACACCAAAAGGAGTTTGTTCTCAACAAATAATTTTAGACGTTGAAAATGGAATTGTAAATGAAATAGAAGTAATAGGCGGATGCGACGGCAATCTAAAAGGAATAGCAAGCCTAGTAAAAGGAATGAAAGTAGAAGATGTAATCAACAAATTAAAAGGCATAAAATGTGGTTATAAAGAAACATCATGTCCTGACCAAATATCAAAAGCATTAGAGGCATTAGAATCTTTGCAACAGCAATAAAAACACTATTAATAAAGCACTTTTACATTTGTACATATATATGAACTGGAGTGATATTGCTAAACGTAGATTACTCTTAGGTAATGATGGATGTTTTATCTATTAAATTTTTCTAAGATATTTTGCCACATAAATTTGCCACATAAATGCTTTGACTTAAATTCTTCGAGGACATTTTAATTTAATTATGCTTTATAATTTAGAACTGTAAATGGCGAAATTAATCAATATTAAATGCTAAGTGAAAATTCAAGTGTAACTCAATCGGATTATTAAAATAAAAGGGAGGTAATTTATTGCAAATTACTTCCCTTTATGATATTATTTTTATGGAAAGTAATGCATAATATTTAAAGCAACCAAGAAAGGAACGTGATTAAAAATGTTCGAAAACGAAAGCAGAAATACAGAACAATCAAATATACTAAATGATGAAGAAAAAGAGAATATACAACCAAATAACGAGGAAGATCAAGCACATCAAAACAATTCAAAACTTGAAGGTGAAAATTCTATATATACAAATACTTCAAAACTAGAAGGTGAAAATTCTACATATACAAACACTTCAAAACTAGAAGGTGAAAATTCTACATATACAAACACTTCAAAACTAGAAGGTGAAAATTCTATATATACAAACACTTCAAAACAAGAGAGCAAAGATCATATATATAAAAATATTTTAAACAACGAAAACATAATACAAAAAATCATAGAAACTTCACCAACTGATATAGATGAAACTGACGTAGAAAGTAGAATAAAATATTTTGACAAAATAGAAAAAACAATCAACTTTATAGATAGCCAAATAGGAGACGAATATCTAAAGAAAAAGCTTGAAGAAAAAAAGCAACAATTAGATAAAAGCAATTTCCAAAAAGGTATATGTGAAAAAGAATTTAAAAATGCATTTGAAGATCTATATCCTGATCTTATAAAAGAACTAGACAATGAAAGGAGCAAGAAAGACGGGCTAGAAGATGTAAAAAGCATAGCAATAAGTGAAGAAGAAATGATTTCAGCACTTGATAAAATAGAAAAAACACTGAACAAATAATTTGAACGTTGACAGGAAAAGAGTGTTATGCAAGTAATTGACAAAATACAAAACAGGAAAACAAAAACTATACCAACAAATGTTAATGTAGAAACAAACGGAGGAAAGAAATGACGAATGATATAAAATATGCCAACAGTTTAGCAGAAGTTTTATATTATCTACAAGGAATAAAAAAAGAATATGTAAACAAAATTCCGATCTCATTTATGAAATTCTTAGCAGAAAATGCAACGAAACAATACCAATGCAAATTCGATTATAAAAAGAAATTATCAGAAATAGAAATTTCGGATGATGCAAAAGGAATAATAGGTCTAATTGCACTTAATTATTGGTGTGATAATAAAGAACAAAAGAAAGCTTTACTAGAAAAATGGGATGAAAATGCTAAAAGGCAGATAGAAAAAACATATTCTATACAAGGAAAAATTGCTAAAAATGAGACATCATATTATGACCAAGAAACAGAAAAAAGACGTAGCCACATTCAAAAATATAGCATTCAAGGAAAAAAAGGCATAGGCAAACATCAATTAGAGACTAATAAAACAAGAAAAGAAAAAAATGATATTCAAAGCCTAGCACTAAAACCATATAAACAATCATTAATAACAAAAATATTTAATAAATTAAACAGGATATTTAAAAAATAATCATTATAGCTGTTACAGGTTGATGCTTTGAATTTTTGCAACGAAATGTCAATGCTTTTGAATAATAATTGTATACATAAAGTGTAAAAGTTTTTTATAAATTTTCTTTAAAAAGCTTTGAAATTACTAAGTTCTATTGAATATTTGATTTAAAACCAATAACTAGTAAATTATAGCTAACAAGCTTAATTATAATATCCATTAGACAATGAATATAAGCATTAGAGAACAAAAGGAAACTCGACTTTTTTATTTTAAAAACTATCCAAAGGAACAATAAGATTAGCAAATAATAAGTTAGTGTCAAGAAATTTCGGAAAATAATTAAGAAGTATTTTCCAAAATTTCTTGGCATTATCAATAATAAACTGGGGTTGACTTATTGATAATGAAATGCTATAATTTGTTATGTTAACAATAAACATGCAATCCTTTTTTACACCTGGTGATTGCGCATCAAACTCCAACTGGAGAAAGGAGAAAAAAATGGCATTTAACAAAATACAAAGACGGCAAAACTACAATGAACAGGAATCGTTTGAAAAGCAGCTACAGGAGCTAAAGTTGCAACTTGCCAAAGACTATTTAAACGATAGACAGAGACAAGATTTTTTTGAAAAAATCAAAGAGATTGAGAGATTCTGCATTGAGGATAAGCAGTATAACTTTCTAATCAGAAAGAATGGAAAAGTATTTCTGGCCTACAATGTCACAGAAATCATTCCGCCACTGGTTCAAATTATATCCGACTGGCGAGGGTATAAGATAAGCAAGAAGAAAGACAAGTACGAACTTGTGACAGGGAACACAACATACATTGGAAGGTTTAGGCAAGCAGTTTGGGCGATAGCCAGCGATAGTGCATACATTATTCCAACTGAAGCAATGGACGAATACCAGGTTGTACCTGATATAAACCCTAATTCCGAAGGCGAAAAATTTGGAAAGTATTATAGAGAGCATGAGGAATATTGGAGAAAATTTTTAGACGCGCTTGACAAGCTTTAAACAGACTGCATTACCAGCAAATGTCAAAAAAGGTCGCAACAATAACAATTGAGCGGCCTTTTAATTTTAAAAAAACAAGTATATTTCATTGAGAAAAAATTCAAACCATTAAGATATAATCCAAAGTTCATAATATTCATTTAATACTACAGGAAATTTACTATAACCCAATCGCAAAAATTTTAAAAAAAGTATTGACAGAAGTGGCAAATAAAGAGTATAATTAATTTTGTTGAACATCGCGGGGTGGAGCAGTTGGCAGCTCGTTGGGCTCATAACCCAAAGGTCGGTAGTTCGAGTCTATCCCCCGCAACCAGATTTATCAAGGGATTCAAAGTTCCTTGATTTTTTTATTTGCCTAAAAAAGTGGCGAAAAAGTGGCGAAAGTTTT
>CACXCH010000050.1 GCA_902766085.1 uncultured Eubacteriales bacterium | reverse complement strand
GTTGATTTTATAATTGTCGATAAGGCATGAATATTATTGAATCCTGCTCTTTTTAGTAATAGAAAGTTTTGTGTAAAAATTTCTATATCTCTTGTCGTAATCTTAGTTGTTGTTTGTAATTTTCTTTTTATTTTTTCAATTACGGAAGTATTATTTTTATCTTCTTCCTTTTCACTTGCTACTGAGCTAGCAATCTTTATCATTTCATCTCTATTATTTTCTATATTCTTTTTTTCTCTAGGTCTTCCCCATTTAAAGTTACTTTGTGTAACTTCAATTGGAGTTAAATCATTTCTCTTTAATTTTTTTACTACGCTATGTCTGCTTTTATCCTGAATTTTGTCTTTTAAAATTGTTCCATTTTTGTCTATAGCTGTATATGAAAATTCTGGCAATTTAATTCACCTCCTTTTAGTTTTACTAGTTCATAAAATCTCCACCAAATTCTGAGTTATTGTTCCTTATGTTACTGTTCATATCTCCCATTATGTTTATTCTATTAGATTGTTCCTCTTTTTTAATTTTTAATTGCATTATAGTTTTATTTAAAATCTCATAATTCTTTTCTTCTATTTGGGCTTTTGCTTGATCAAGTGTTATTACATCATCTACAAAAAGTTTTGCAAGAGAGTTTATTAATCCTATGTTTCCATTTGCTGGTGAACTTTGTATTGCATCCTCAATTTCTGATACACTTAGTTTATCCTTCCTAATTATTCCTGCAATAACATTGTCTACAACCATAACTTCTGGAACTAGCGACAATGTTCCTTTTTTATTCTTTATTAATCTTTGTGAAACAACTAGTTTTAATAATGAAGCAATTAAGAATTTTTCTGTAGTTTGATCTGATACATCATAAAAGTTTATCATTCTATCGATAGTTTCCGCACAAGATTTTGTATGAAGTGTTCCTATTACAAGGTGTCCAGATTCAGCTGTTTCAATAGCAGCGTCCATAGTTTCCTTATCCCTAATCTCTCCGATTACAAGTATATCGCAATCCTCTCTTAAAGAGTTTTTTACACCAATACTATATGATGGCATATCTCCACCTATCCCAACTTCCTTTTGAATAATAATTGATTTTTTTGATGTATGTTTATATTCAACTGGGCTTTCAAGAGTTAATATTTTTACTCTTCTATTTTCATTTATATAATTAATTAAAGCATTTAATGTTGTTGATTTACCAGAGTTTGTTTTACCAGTAACAAGCATTAATCCCTGTGGCTGATATGTCATTCTTCTTACAATGTCGGGTACTCCTAGTTCCTCATACGTTGGTAATGTGTTTCTTATTAATCTAGTAGTAATTGTTGGCACACCATCTTCATAAGAAATGTTTACTCTGAGCCTTATATCTCCAAATTTTGCAGAGCAATCTAATACTTTTTGCTTTCTGAATAATTCATCCTTTTCAACATTTCCTCTTAAGAAATAGTCATAAATATCCCACATATCGCTTTCGGTTAATTCCTCACTATCGTCATCGATAATTAGGTCTCTATTTATTCTGAAGTTTGGCTTCAATCCACAAATCAAGTGAACATCTGATGCTCCTTTATCTTTTGCCCTACTTAAAATTCCATTTATATCAATCATATCATTTTCCTTTCATTTATTTTTTGAATTGTGATTATTGATAAATTACTAATCTGTCATCAAGTTCATCCATAGATGTTGTCCCATCTATAACTCTTTTTATACCTTCAACTATTAAAGGTTTATATCCTTGCTGAAATGCTACTTTTCTTATGTCATAAGTTGAGGCATCATTTGCAATTAATTCTTTAATTTCATCAGTAAATATTAGAGTTTCAAACACTGCTATTCTATCATAAAATCCTGTATTGTTGCATTCTTCGCATCCTACTGGATCATAAGTTACTGCATTGTCAATATTAAAATCAACATTATACTTTTCTCCAATACTTTTTATGAAGTTTTTCTCCTTTTCGTTAAAAAGCCTTTCTTTTTTGCAATGTGGGCAAAGTTTTCTAACTAAACGTTGAGAAATTGTTGAGGCAATACAACTTGATAGATCGTAATTTGATATTCCAATTTTTCTTAATCTTGTAATTGTTTCAATTGCATCAATTGTGTGTATTGTTGATAATACATAGTGTCCCGTTTGGCTGGCTTGTATTGCAATTTCTGCGGTTTCTTTATCTCTTATTTCTCCCAGTAAGATAATGTTAGGGTCTTGTCTTAAAACGGTTCTTAATGCTCCTGCAAATGTTGTCTTTACATTGTCAATTTCAACTTGGTTTAGTCCTGGTATTCTAATTTCAACGGGATCCTCAATTGTTGTAATGTTTACATCTGGTTTATTTAAATATGAAATAGCACTATATAATGTTGTTGTTTTACCTTCACCAGTTGGTGCTGCAATTATTGTTATACTATTTCTTCTATTAAATGCATTTCTGAATAGTTTTTCATCATTTGGATATCCAAGTTCAAATATGCTTTTAATTGTGTTATTCTTTTTCAATAATCTTAAAACAAATTTTTCTCCATAAATATTTGGCTGAGATGATGAACGAATATTATAATCTGGATATGCTGTAATTCTTCCATCTTGAGCTTCTTGTTTTTCTTGGTGCATATTTGATAAAGCCTTTAATCTATTTATAACTTGAGTTTGCTTTTCTTTATCAAGTTTTACAATCTCAACCATTTTTCCATCAATTCTGTATCTAATTCTTATGCAATCTTCCATTGGCTCAATATGAATATCACTTGCTCTCATTTCCATTGCATTTCTTATTATGTTGTCAACAAGTGTTGTAACATTTGCCTCGTCATTAATGTTTAAGGAACCTGTTGTAAGTTGCCTGATAATTTTTTGTATTATTGGCTTGAACGTGATATATTCTTCCATTTCAAGTCCTTTATTGAGCATTAACATTCTGACAGAATCAATTGTTGCTTCATCATTAGAACTTGCAAAGCAAACCTTTATAGTTCCATTTACTATATCAAATGGAACAGCCAAATATTGTTTCATTAAATCACTAGATATATAGTCTAAAGTATTAATTTGTATATCATACATTGTTAACATTATAGTCTTTTCATTTAGTACCTCGCCAATAGAATCTAATAAGCCTTTTACATTTGAGGTTGCGTTTTGTTCATATAAAATATCTCCAATTTTTTCATCAGGGTGAGTTTTTTGAAATTCAAGTGCATTTTCAATATTTTCTTGTGTAACAATTCCTTTTTTTACTAATTCAATACCTAGTGGTTGTTTATTATTAGCCATTACATAAATTCCTTTCTTAAGTTTTTTTATTTATAGTGTTGAAAATCTTAATATATTTTTACATAAAATACGTGTTTTATTATATATTATTTATGTATAATTCAGCCTTTTTTACTATGTTTACCAATATTTTAAGACATAATTTAATCTTTTTTGTATGTTTACCAATATTTTAAAACATAATTTATAGTTTTTCCAAAAACTGCACTTGAGGCATTTTTTCCTGTAGCTATTGTAACTTTTGCAACAATTTTGTTATTTTTTACTGCTTTTTCTGCTGTAAAGCTGCAAATATTATCTGCAATTTTATTGTAGTTTTTATATATTGCTTTTTCACTACTTACATAATTATAATTAGCTCCATTTGATAAAACAATTGTATAGTCTCCACTAGAGCTCGTAATTACAACATTACTGCTTTCCTTTACGTCCTTTACAAAGTTTGAATTAAATTTATTAAATTCCTCGGAACTAATACTTTCATTATTCACATTATTAAGGTTTCCAAATATATAATTAGTTAAGGTTACTAACAAAGCTAGTATAGCTGTAAATATCAAAACATATAATACTAATCCTGTTAATGTAATTCCTTCTTCTTTTTTTAAGTTCATACAGAAGCCCATTCCTTTCTCATCTTGCTTATAGCATTATTTATCTTTCTTTTACTTTTATTTTGCTGATCGTATATGTTTGTTGTTTTCCTGCAACAGTGTATGTTGATGTAAAATTAAGCTTTTTAACTAAGTCAAGACTGCCTGAAGCTGTGTCGGAGTATTTCGTTATACTACTAAGTTTAAAATTATATTCACTTGGTATTCCACAAGCGGTGATTATTTTGTTTACTCTTTCTTGAGTTATATCATCATAATCTTCTAGGTCAATCTCTTC
>CACXCH010000049.1 GCA_902766085.1 uncultured Eubacteriales bacterium | reverse complement strand
TTGGTCCATATTTTGTTGAGCATAGTTATTATTATACTGCATATTTTGATTAGAATTCATATTATATTGTGACTGATATGGATCATTTGTATTTGTGTTGTTATATTGCTGTTGATATGGATCACCTGTATTTGTATTGTTGTATTGTGTTTGATAAGGATCATTTGAATTTAGACTATTATATTGTGTGTTTTGATATTGATCATTAGAGTTTAGATTATTGTTCTGCGTATTTTGATATTGGTTTTCATTGATATAATTACCATTTGCAGTCTGGTTCTGGTATTGTTGCTGATTTAAAAGGTTACTATACTGCTCATTATTATAGCTTTGATCTCCACCATCGTAACTGCTATCAAATCCTTGATCAACATAAACGGATTGACCATTGTTCTGAATTTTTTCTTTTGAGAAATTTTGCATTTCAGGTAAAGGTTGTTTTTCAACTTCTGGCGTCGTACTTTCTTGAGTGTTAGTGTAGTCTTCGTTTTCAAATCCGGGCATTACATTTTCTTGTGTATTTGCACTATTTACATTTTCAAACCCTGGCATTACGTTATCTTGTTCATTTGCATTGTTTGAGCTTTCAAAAACCGGCATTACATTACCTTGTGTATTTGCATTATTTACATTTTCAAAGCCCGGCATTACATTACCTTGTGTATTTGCATTATTTACATTTTCAAAACCTGGCATTACATTGCCTTGTGTATTTGAGCTGTTTGTATTATTTGCATTTTCAAAACCCGGCATTACATTATCTTGAGTATTTTTATTATCAATACTATCAAACTTAAAAATTGGATTATTTTGATTTGAACTTTCATTGCTAAAATTTGATGAATAATTATTTGGCATTTCCCCAAAATAATATGGATTTTGATTTAACATATTGCTATTTATTTGACTTCCATTAAATATTCCACTATTTGCATTTATCTGATTTCCCATAAAAAATCCATTATTACTTGACTGATTTTCATTAGATAAGCCATCATTATTTAAGTAGTTAATATTATATGGATTATTATTCTGATTACTCTCTTCTCTCATCAGTATTCCTCCTATTTTTTATTTTTTTCTATATTCAAAATGGTTTGTTTTATTTATTTTGTAACTTCTAAAACGCACATTTTTTTGCGTTATTGTTGTAGCCTTTAAAATTCGCAATTTTTTGGTGTCCTTGGATATGGTATAACATCTCTTATGTTTTGCATTCCAGTTACATACATCATCATTCTTTCAAATCCTAATCCAAATCCCGAATGAGGAACTGAACCGAATCTACGTAAGTCAAGATACCACCAGTAGTCCTCTTCTTTTAGATTAAGCTCTTTCATTCTTTGTTTTAATTTTGAAATATCTTCCTCTCTTTGACTTCCTCCAATAAGCTCACCAATCCCTGGAACAAGTAAGTCAGATGCAGCCACTGTCTTTCCATCTGGATTTTGTTTCATATAAAATGCCTTTATATCTTTTGGATAATCAGTTACAAATACAGGTCTTCCAAAAACTTTTTCGCTTAAAAATCTTTCATGTTCTGTTTGAATATCAACTCCCCAAGAAACTTTAAATTCAAATTTGTCATTATTCTTCTCAAGTTCTTTTATTGCGTCAGTATATGTTATTCTCCCAAAGTCCTTTTCAATTGTAACGTTTAATTTGTCAAGCAAACCTGGGGCAATAAATTTATCAAAAAATGCCATTTCTTCAGGTGCATTTTCAAGTACATAAGAAATTATATATTTACACATTGCTTCAGCTGTATCAAGGTAGTCATTTAAATCAGCAAAAGACATTTCAGGTTCAATCATCCAAAATTCTGCAGCATGTTTTACTGTGTTTGAGTTTTCCGCTCTAAATGTTGGTCCAAATGTATATATGTTTCTAAATGCTGCTGAATACGTTTCACCCTCAAGTTGGCCACTAACAGTCAAATGAGCATTTTTTTCAAAAAAGTCCTTTGAGAAATCAACTTTTCCATTTTTATCCTTTGGTATATTTGCAAGATCTAGTGAAGTTACATTAAACATTTCTCCAGCGCCTTCTGCATCACTTCCAGTTATTAGTGGTGTATGAACATACACAAATCCTCTTTCTTGGAAGAACTTATGAATAGCATAAGATAACAAACTTCTAACCCTAAAAACAGCATTAAATGTATTTGTTCTAGGACGTAAGTGTGCTTGTGTTCTTAAGAACTCAAAACTAGTATTCTTTTTTTGTATTGGATAATCTTTATCTGCTAAATTATATATTTCAATATTTTTAGCGTGTACTTCAAATGGTTGTTTGGCATTTTCTGTTTTTACAAATTTTCCATTAACAATAATTGAAGATCCTATTGTCGTTTTAGTTATTTCATCAAAATTATCTAGTTCATTGTCAAAAACTATTTGAATGTTCTTAAAAAAAGTTCCATCATTTAGTTCAATAAATCCGAAAGCATTTGAGCTGCGTAATGTTCTAACCCACCCCCCTAATTTAATATCCTTATCTGAATATAAGTCTGTGTTTTTATATAAATCTTTAACAAGTGTATAGTTGTCCATAACTCTCCTCCATATTACGTATTATTTATCTTGATAGCTCATTTGTAGTTTCATTAAACACCAGCTCATTATCAACCTGCTTTTTTTGTGTAATATTTTTCCAAGTTGTATCAAGCTCATTAATATTTTCTTCAGTGCCGCTTAATTGATTATTAAACTTTTTATTTTGATTTTCTTGAGCATTTAAGCTTACTTTATATTCTCCACTTATATGACTAACAGTTATAGCGGTAATTATCATCATAACAATTATCGTAACAGTCAATATTACAAGCGTTATTCCACTTTCTCTTTTCATATTTTTCCTTTGCATAACTTAATCTCTCAATTCTTACATTTTTTTAAGAACTATCTTATTTATAAAATAGTTATTCATTTATTTATGTCATAAAATAATCGCTATTTTTATTTATTTCAAATAATTATCATATTAATTCCTTTATAGCATTTCCAATTATTTTATTAATATCATAAATCATTTTATTAAAGCTAATTTCATAATCAAAATATTCTTTAATGTCTTTATTTTCAATGAGTACATTATACATTTTTTCAAGCTTATTCTTTTTATCTATCTCATCTATCGCTTGGTTGTTTTGTTGCCTTACTTCCATAATCTGTACTTCTTGCTTTAGTTTTTCAAATTCTTCTATTTCTTTTTTCTTTTCTGGATTTTCAAATAATTTGTCTTTTGCATTTTTAAAATTTTTATATTCGCTAGAATCTCTAATGCTTTGAGCTAGCTGATTTGCAGCATCATATATATACATAAAGACCTCCTAATTTTAGTTCTTAACTTTCTCTATAAAATCTTTTTATGCAAAAGCATTTCTTTTATGGAATGTAAGTAAGTTATTTATTTCTTTTTGAGTTTTTAATACTTTTGAAGCTTTATTCGATTTTTCTTGTTCAATCTCCTCTGCGTGTTTTTCAGCTTCAGTTTGGCTAATTGCTTGTTCATATACATAGTGTGTATCCTGAGCAATTTTATTCCAATTATATAAATCTTTGACCTTCTTTATTGCATTCTTTGATACCGTGTCGCAAAGTTTTTTGTCAAACAACAATGATAAAACAGAATCGGCAATTGAATTACTATTTCCAGCGTAGCTTTTCATTCCTGTAACTCCATGCTCAATTATTTCATTAAGCCCTCCAACATCAGATACAACAGTTGGAACTCCTGCAAGCATTGCTTCAAGAGCTACAATTCCAAATGGTTCATACGTACTAGGAAATACGGCTACATCTGCACATTTATACATTTTTTGTACTTTTTTAGAATCACAATATCCTGCAAAATAAACTTTGTTATCAATCCCTAAATTATGTGCTTCGCTCCTAAGTTCATCAATCATACCACCTCGTCCGCAAATTACAAGCTTAGCATCGTGATAATTTTGCAATATTTTAGGCATTGCGCCAATTAAATATTGGATTCCTTTTTCGTAAACAAGCCTTCCGACATAAAGAATAATCTTTTCATTATCCATTGCATATTGTCTTCTAAGGTCATAATCTCTTTCAATTCCCGTAAAATTCGTTAAATTAATTCCATTTGGAATAACATTTATTTTGTCAAATGGTAAACCAAATAGTCTTTGAATATCACTCTTCATAAAGTTGCTATTAACAATTACCTCTGTCGATTCATAAGTTAAAAGCCATTCTGTATCGTTTATGTATCTTTGTGTTTCATTGTGTATTCCACTATTTCTTCCACTTTCGGTTGCATGTATTGTTGCTACAATTGGAATATTAAATGCATCCTTTAGCGATTTGGCTGCGTAAGTAACAAGCCAATCATGTGCGTGTATTACATCAAATTTATTTCCTTTTGATATTAACTCTGTAGCTTTTGCAACCATATTAAAATTTAGTTGCATTATCCAGTCAATGAAATTATTAGGGTTTATCATATAGTTATCAACTCTATATACTTCAACTCCCTTATCGTTTTCATAATATGGCGTATCTCCATCTCTGTAGGTTACAACAGTTACTTCATGGCCATCCTTTATTAATCTACTCGATAAGTCATGCACTACTCTTGAAATTCCTCCAACAATTCTTGGTGGGTATTCCCATGTTAACATCAAAATTTTCATATTTTTTTCCTTTCGTGTTTTCATTCGTTTTTTCTTATACAATCACTCTATTGTATATTTTATACATATTTTTTTTAAATGTAAATACATTTGACAAAAAAATCATTTTTTTTTATTTTTTCTATTGATAAAAAAAATTTTATGATATATTATATTGTAAGATTATTTTACGTGATTGCACAAAGGAGGAAAAAATTGCCAAAGTCAAAGTTAATTAAGAAGTTAATAGATATAGTTGATGAGCAAAACATAGCTGATAAAAAAATTGAAGAAAAAAAAGTAGCATCAAAATCTACTACTGATGTGAAAAAGAAAGTTAAAGTATCAAACGAATCTCCTGTTAAAAGTAGGGCAAAAAATTCTCCCGCTAGCTCTGAAATAGCTACTAAAAAGAAAACTCCATCTAAAAGTACAGTAATAGCTAAAAACACTGTCAAAAGTAAAAAAACTATGGCTAAAAACGAGGTTTCTAAAAATAAATCTACTGATGAAAAAACTGCTACTGGTAAAAGTAAAGCATCTACAGTTAAAAAAACTGCTACTAAAAGTAGGAAAGCTACCGCTAAAAAGACTACTACTAAAAATGAAACATCTGTAGTTAAAAAAACTGCTGCTAAAAGTAGGAAGACTACTGCTAAAAGCGTCAAAGGAAAATCAGTTGCTAAAAAAACAGCATCAAATAAAAAATCTTCTGTTTTAAGTCAAAGCTCATTTGCGAACAATATGCTTAATAATATTGTTGAGTATTATGATTTACCTTACACTTATGATAAAACTGCTGTTAAAGTTTTATATCAAAATCCTACTACATTATTTGTTTATTGGGATGTTTCTAAAAAAGATATTAATAATTTTAAATTGCTTTATGGTGAAAATTTTATGAAAATAACTAGACCTGTTTTAATTGTACATAATAAAACCAATGATTATACATTTGAAATCTCTATTAATGATTTTGCTAATAACTGGTATATTCACGTAAACGATTCTAAATGTAAATATGAAGTTAAACTTGGTAGACGTCCTTCTCAAACAGAGTCAATAAAAAATGAAACTGATGGAACATACTCAGATTATGTAGAAATTCAAAATTCTAATACAATTGAAATGCCAAATGATCACGTATTATTTTATAAAAATAATCAGGTTTTAACTTTTAAAAATATAAAAGATAATTCTATTAGTAAACATATTTATCACATTGGAAGTGCATTTAATGAAAAGATTAAGGCAATTTATAATAACTATGAATTAGATGAGCATAATAATTCATTTGATTTTAGGAATCCTTCTTCAAATAATCCATCTTCGAATGTTGCAAGAAAGGAATAAAATTCTTTATGAATAATAAAAATATAAAAGGATATGTTAGTTTTGTGCTTCACGCTCATCTACCTTTTGTTCATCACCCTGAGAGTGAAGATTATCTTGAAGAGCAATGGCTATATGAAGCAATTTCTGAAACATATATTCCACTTATTTTGAGGTTTCAAAAGTTAGTTGATGAAGGTGTAGATTTTAGATTTACAATGTCTTTAACCCCACCTTTATTAAATATGCTTGATAATAAATTGCTTCAAGAGCGTTACATTAAATATTTAAATAAGCATATTGAGCTTTCGAAAAAAGAAATTGAAAGAACCAAGGATAATCCTAGGATTAATAAATTGTCGCATTACTATTTTGATAGATATTCTAATGATTTACATATTTTCAAAGATGTTTACAATTGTAATTTGATAAACGCTTTTAAAAAATTTAATGATTTAGGTGTTTTAGAGATTATTGGATGTGGTGCAACCCATGGTTACTTTCCAATACTATATGTTAATGAGAAAACCGTCCGTGCTCAAATAGCAATAGGCGTTCAAACCTACTATCATTATTTTGATAAACCTTTAAAAGGGTTTTGGCTTCCTGAATGTGGATATGTTCCTGAAGCTGATAAATATTTAAAGGAGTTTGGTATTCAATATGTTTTAGTTGAAACCCATGGAATTTTATATGCTGATCCTACACCTTTGTATGGTACTTATGCACCAATCGTTTCTCCTGATGGAATTGTAGCTTTTGGTAGAGATATGGAATCATCAAGACAGGTTTGGAGCTCAATAAATGGTTACCCTGGAGACTTTAATTACAGAGAATTTTATAGAGATATTGGATATGATGCCCCTTATGATTATATAAAACCTTATATAGCTTCAAATGGTGTTAGAGTTTCTACAGGTATAAAATATCATAGAATAACAGGTCACACTGAAAATAAAGATATTTATGATTTACAATGGGCCCAAGATTCAGTTAATAACAATGCTGGTCATTTCTTTGATTGTAGAAATAAGCAAATTGAAAATTTAGCTAAATATACTAATAACCCACCTATTATTGTTTGTCCTTACGATGCCGAGCTTTATGGTCATTGGTGGTATGAGGGTCCTGACTTTTTATATACGCTTGCTAAAAAAATATATTATGATGATTGTAACTTCAAATTAATTACACCTTCTGAATATATTGAAAAATACCCTGTTATGCAAGAATCAACTCCTTGTAGATCTTCTTGGGGTGCTAAAGGATATAGTGAAGTTTGGTTGAATCCATCTAACGATTATGCTCACAGACATTTACATGAAGCCGGAGACAGAATGTGTGAGCTTGCAAATATGTATCCAAATGAACCTAAAAATTCCTTAAAACGTAGAATCTTAAATCAATGTGCTAGAGAGCTTGTTCTTCTTCAAAGTAGTGATTGGCTATTTATTATAACAAACGGTACAATGGTTGATTATGCAAAACGAAGAATAAAATTGCATACCGGCAGATTTAACAAATTGTACCAATGGCTAAAAGAAGATGATAAATTAAAAAATGATGACAAGTTGTCAAAGAAAGATATGGCTTTTTTGAAAGATATTGAGGAAAAAGATTGTATTTTCCCATATATTGATTATACAATCTACTGTTAGAACGTTTTGCAGAAGAAAATTTTTAATTTTCTTTTGCATTTTTTATTTGGTTACAGCTTAATGACTAAAAAAATCAAGAAAGCATAATATTGTTACAGGCTAATGGTTTTAAGAACAAAGAAGCTGGAAAGCATAATATTTAATAGGCGAGTAATACGCTCATTTCTATTTCATAAAGAAACAGGTATAGCTTTAAGCTATACCTGTTTCTAATTCTATTCTCTTTTTACTAATCCTTTTCTTAGGCTTTTTATTTTCGTCAATTACTATCTCTGGTTTTTCGTTGTTTTCCACAGTACCTTCTGTAATCGTTACTTTCGCAATCTTTGGATTTGATGGCATTTCATACATTACATCTTTCATAGTTTCTTCCATAATTGAGCGAAGCCCTCTTGCCCCCGTTTTTCTTTCTATTGCTTTATCTACAATTTTTTCTAGAGCTTCATTTGTAAATTCAAGTTCAACTCCATCTATCTCAAATAGTTTTTGATATTGTTTTACTAATGCATTTTTAGGTTTTGTCATTATATCAATCATATCCTTTTTATCAAGTTCCCTTAATGTTGAAACAATTGGAAGTCTACCAACAAATTCTGGAATAATTCCAAATTTTATTAAGTCATCTGGTTGAATCTTTGATAAAATTTGATATTCATCCATAGATTTTGCATCCTCAATATCAGCTCCAAATCCTATTGACTTTTTCCCTATTCTTCTGCCTATAATATCATCTAACCCCTCAAATGCACCACCACAAATAAATAATATATTTGAAGTATCAATTTGTATCATCTCTTGATGAGGATGTTTTCTCCCTCCTTGAGGTGGTACTGAAGATATTGTTCCCTCAACTATTTTTAGTAATGCCTGTTGTACTCCCTCTCCACTTACGTCTCTTGTTATTGAAGGATTTTCTGATTTTCTAGAAATTTTGTCTATTTCGTCAATATATATAATTCCTCTTTCAGCCTTTTCAATATTAAAATCAGCTGCTTGAATCAATTTTAATAAAATATTTTCTACATCATCTCCGACATATCCAGCTTGTGTTAATGTAGTTGCATCAGCAATAGCAAATGGAACGTCAAGAATTTTTGCAAGTGTTTGAGCTAAATAAGTTTTCCCTGAACCGGTAGGACCAAGTAGCAATACATTGCTTTTTTGAATTTCTACATCATTTTCTTTTTCATCATCTTGATTATTTAAAATTCTCTTATAATGGTTGTAAACAGCAACAGATAAAGTCTTTTTAGCATCATCCTGACCTATAACGTATTCATCAAGTTTCGATTTTATTTCTTTAGGTGTTGGTAAATTAATTTCACTATCATTAATTGTATAGTTTTCATCCTCTGCTTCATCTTCACTTGACATTAAGATATGTTCACAAATTTTTATACACTCATCACAAATATAAACTCCTGCAGGTCCTGCAATCATTTTATTTACTTCTTTTTGTGTTCTGTTGCAAAAAGAACACCTAACAACTTTCTTAGTCATTCATCCTCCTACTTGAAAAAATTATAATAATAATTTTTTACGCAAAAATATAATAAAATAATCTTCTACTTGAAAAAAGTATAATATTATTATTTTTCTATATGAAAAAATATAGTAATAATCTTTTTTTGATAATAATTGCCTTTTGGCCAAAAAGTCAAAAGGCAAAAAATTATTTTCTCTTATCCATAATCCCGTCAATTAGTCCATATTCAAGGGCCTCTTCAGCTGTCATATAATGATCCCTTTCAGTATCCTTTTCAACTTGTTCCATTGATTTGCCAGTTGTTTCACTAATTATTTTGTTAATTCTTTCTCTTGTTTTAATCATCTGCTCAGCTTGAATTTTTATTTCAGTTGTTTGGCCTGAAATACCTCCTCCTTGTCCTCCAATAAGTGGTTGGTGGATTAAAATTTCAGCATTTGGAGTAGCAAACCTCTTGCCTTTTGTTCCTGATGTTAAAAGCAATGCTCCCATACTTGCTGCCATTCCAATACATATTGTTGTAACAGGACATTTTATATAATTCATTGTATCAATAATTCCAAGTCCATCAGTTACAGATCCTCCAGGAGAATTGATATATAGAGAAATCTCCTTCTCTGGATCCTCAGACTCTAGAAATAATAGTTGAGCTATTACTAAACTAGCTGAAGTTTGATTAACGTCTTCGCTTAAAAATATAATTCTATCCTTTAGTAATCTTGAAAAAATATCATAAGATCTTTCACCCCTTGATGATTGTTCGATTACATAAGGTACTAAACTATCATTCATTTCCTTCATAATAATATGTTTCCTTTCTTAAAAATGTTAAGGCTATTATATAATTATTTTTATAATTAATCAACCTATTTTTGTAAATGTTTTGTGAAATGTTTAAAAATACATTTGAAATTAAAAAAGCATAATACTAAAAAAAATCAACATATATCGTAGATATTGAATTACAAATAATAAACAGGAAACACTACAATAATTGTTTCCTGTTTTATTATTTATAAACCTATTTTGTGATTTTTGCATTGTCAATTATAAACTTAACAGCTTGTTCATTTTTTGATGATTTATCTAAATAGTTCATTACCTCTTCGTTTTTCTTTAAGTCCTCTACTTTTCTACCATATTGTGTAGCCATTTTATTTAATTCATCATCAATAAATTTCTCATCTGCTTTTATTTTTTCGTCATCAACAATTTGTTCTAGAACAAGTCTTGTTTTTATGTTCTTTTTAGCATCCTCTGCTAATTCTTTTCTTAATTCGCTTTCTGTTTTGTTAAGCATTTTTAAATATTGTTCAAGGCTTAATCCTTGATAATGTAGTCTTTGATCAGTATCATTTTCCATATTGTCAATTTCTAAATCAATCATACCTTCTGGAATATCTATTTCAGTATTTTTGCAAACCTCTTCAATTGCACTTTCTTCCATTTCATTTTTGATTCTATCTTCGTTTTGTTTTTCCTTTTTGCTCTTGATATCTTTCTTTAATTCTTCCAATGTATCAAATTCGCTAACATCTTTGGCAAATTCATCATCTATTTTTGGAAGTTCTTTATAGCTAATGTTATGTAATTTTATGTGGAATGTTGCATCCTTTCCAGCTAAATCCTTTGAGAAATAGTCATCAGGAAACTTTACCTTTATATCTCTTTCTTCATCAATTTTCATTCCAATTAATTGATCTTCAAATCCTGGTATAAATGTGTTACTTCCTATTGTCAATTGTTGTCCTTCTGCTTTTCCTCCATCAAAAGGTTTTCCATCAACAAATCCCTCAAAGTCAATTGTAACAATATCATCCTTTTTAGCAGGTCTATCATCAACAGAAACTTGTGTTGAATTATGTTCTGCCATATAGTTTAACTCATCCTCAACATCCTTGTCAGTTACTTTATATTCAGGTTTTTTAAGAGAAATACCTTTGTATTTTCCTAGTTTTACTTCTGGCTTTGTGTTAACTATAGCTGTAAAAATTAAGTCTTTTCCTTTTTCCATTTGAACAATATCAATATGAGGTTTTGAAACAGCATCTATTTTGTTTTCCTTAATTTCCTCATCATAAATACTTGGCACTAATTCGTTAAAAGCATCTTCATAAAAAATACTATCACCATAATATCTTTCAACTATATGAAATGGAGCTTTCCCTTTTCTAAATCCGGGTATATTAAAATATTTTGCACTTTTCTTAAATACGCTTTGTATAGCATTGTCAAATTTATCAGCTTCTACTGTAAATGTTAACTTTAGTTCATTTTTGTTCTCAGTCTTTTCTTGCTTTAAGCTCATCGTTTATTACCTTCCTTTTATATAATTAAAAATTAAGTGGTGACCCCTACGGGAATCGAACCCATGATTCAGCCTTGAGAGGGCTGCGTCTTAGCCTCTTGACCAAGGGGCCACGTAACGAATTAATTATACAACATAGATACCACTAAAGTCAAGCATTTTGCACAAAAGTTTAGTAATCAAGTTTATTACACTACTTGACCATTTTTATCTATTCTAATCCATTTATCTTGATAAATGTCCAATTTGCTACAGTCCTTTTTATATGCAACTTTTTTCCATTCATTTGGTGCAATAACAATTTTGTCATCATTTTTTGATAAGTATTGTGCCCACCAGCTAAATGTACTATTGGAAATAATAAAATTTTTACACATAGACATTTCTCTTATCTTTTCTGCTAAACTATCATTACCACTTTCATATATCGCCTCAGAGCCAAAGTCCATGTTCTCTTTCACCCATTTAATATCATCCGAAAAAACTACAAATAAAGGATTGTTAATCTTCTGTTTGATTATTTCTATTGCTTTATAAAAATATTTTTCATCACATATATAGTGTATTGACTTAAATTGTTCGTTTTGAACAAAGTCTCCTCTCCTAATCGTTATACAAACCGAATTTGAATTTTTGATTTTGTCATACAATTCTATTTTATCTTTGTTTATTGGTTCTTTTGGAGTATACATTTCTAAAATATTATCTCTTATTTCATCAAAATATTTCGATGATTCAAAATTTCCATAAAAAATTTTGTTTTTTGCTTTTGTATTATGAAATTCACAATATCCATGTATCATATAGAATACTCCAATTTTGTTTAAAAATGGTTGCATGAATTTTTCAAACTTATATGTACATCTGTCTGCAATATTTTTTAGTCCAATCAACCTTAAAAAAGCATTTGGAACTTTCATAAAAAATATTACCAATTTTTGTAAAGCATTTCCATCAATTTTATCTACTGTTTTATAAGGTGGAACATTAAAATTTTTCAAAGAATCAACAAAACCATCTTCTTCTGTTCCTAATCTTTTTAAATCTGAAAAATCTAGTGCAATTTCTTCATTTGGAAAATATTTTTCTTTGTAACATTCTACTGTGGCATATTGAAAAAACTGATTTCCAAGTCTCCCTCTAACCTTTAGATATATCATTTTATTCCTCTTTTCCATTTGTTTTATATCAAATTTTTATATATTTCTGTAATCTTTTTTGCATTTATTTCACTTGTATAATTTTCTTTTGCATATTTGTATGCATAGTCTCCCATTTCCCTTATCATTTTTTTATTTCTAATGACTTCTTCCATTTTTAATGCAAGATCTTTTGGGTTTTCTTTTTCAAAATATAGCCCATTTTTTCCATCTTCAATTAATTCCTTTGTTGCTCCTGAACATGAACCAATTACTGGGTTGCTAGACATCATTGCTTCTATTGTAACTAATCCAAAGGCTTCGTTTGGGCTACACATTAGTTCTACATCAGTTTCCATTCTTTTTGCTTTCAAATCACTTACAAATCCCAAAAATTTGATTTGTTTTTTTAGTTTATACTTACTTATAGTATCATCTAATATTTTTTTATAATTAGTTGGATTGCCTCCAGCAAAGTCTATTTCAAAATCGTTAATGCCTTTTTTTATTAGCTCATTTGCCGCTTCAATAGCTATCCATTGTCCTTTATTTTTCTCTAAAGTTCCTACTAGTAAAAATTTTACAATTCCTGATGACTCCTTTTTCTTCATTTGTGCATACTTTTCTGGAACTCCATCATATATCGTTGTTCCTAAATTTTTCCTTATGTATGGTTCATAAAACTCTCTTATGGCGTTTGAAACATAAATTATTTTTTCAGTATTGTTATTTATAAAATTATATGATTTTTTTCTCCTAAAATAAATTTTAAATGTGTACCTGTAAACTCTCTAAAATGCCAAACATGTTTTATGTTTAGTTTTTTTGCAACTCTAGCCCCTATATCTATAACACTTGTATTAGAATGTATTATATCTATGTTTAAATCTTTTACCTTTTTTATTATTCTTTTTATTGTAATTTTATTTAATAAGTATAGTATTTTATACTCTAACTTTTGTATTTTCGTTATTGCTGTTGGGACTTGCCACCACCCATATAGAAAATTAAAGTATTCTATGTTCCTTTTTTTCAATTCATTAGCTATTTTAGCATCCTTAAATGGTCCTATTACATAAATTTTGTTTTGACCATTATTTAATTGGTCAATTAAATCAATTAAAGCTTTAGACGATCCTCCCAAAGTTTTTTCATGTGTAAAAAATAAAATATTCATAATTTTTCCTTATCTTTTAATATATCATTTCAATCATAATTATAACATATATGCTACTATTTTATCTTACTTAATACTTTCTTTTCTAGTTTTCTTTTTAATCGACCAAAAGATGTTTTTTCTGGAGATATTGGTTTTGTTAAAATCGAAAACATCTTCATTCTTTTTGCACCTATTACATCTGTAAAATATTGGTCTCCAATTTCTGCTATTTCATTTGATGGTAATTTCAAATATTTTTTTCCCTGTATTAGTCCCCTTTTCAAAGGCTTCAAAGACCAAAATGTATAATCAATTTTTAATTCATTTGCAATATTTCTTACTCTTTTGTGCTTCAAAGTATTTGAAGCTATGTAAATTTTTAAACCTGAACTTTTTATTTTTTCTACCCAATCGTCAATTCCTATAAGTTTTTCTCCATCAAGTGTGATTAGGGTATTATCAACATCGAGAATAATGCCTTTAATATTATTTTGCTTAAAAAATTCAGGTTTAATATCTGTGATTTTATTAAATATTGCATCTGGTTTGTATTTCATGTTTTATGTTTCCTTTTCTTTTTTATTACATCTTTATTTTATCTTGTTTTATTTCTAAAATTTTTGACAACTAACTAAAAAATTGTTATATTTTTTCTTTTTGGTACAAACTAATTATAAAAATTTGTAAAACTTTTCTATGTTTTGTTTTTGAAAATTGTTAAAATCTGTTAATAAGTCAGTTGTTTCTTGATCGATTTCTAGTTTAGCATTTAATATTTTGGTACATTTAATTATTCCCATAATTGTTCCTTGTATCATAATTTCAGAAATATGTGAGTTAGACTTATCTCTGCAAGTCTGAGTTCTTATGCTTGACATACCAATTAATTTTAATTTAATTGAAACTTCATCTGGTACTTCTCCATAGCTTTCAAACCTCTGGTTTATTTGTAATATAATATTTGAATATTGTGAATATGCAGCAACAAGTTCTTTTCTCATTTCCTTATCTTTAATCATATTTGCTAAATATGAGATATTGTTCATTGCAAGTTGACATGCTTTATTTATTTCATTTAAAACAGCTATATCCAAACTATGATCAATATTGGCGTTTTCATTACTGATGTTTGAATTACTTTGGTTGCTTGGATTTGTATTGTTACTTAAATTATTTCCGATATTGTTAATGTTAGCAGATATGTTATTACTTTCATTAGCTGATTTACCACTTGGAAGTTCATCATCATCGCCATTGATTGCATTATTATTGTCATCATTACGTAGATTGTTTTGCTTCTGACCTTTTTCTGAATCCACGGACTTGCTTTGAGCGCTACTTTTGAGCAAACTATTTTCTAGGTTTTCTTTCTTTTCTTTATTAGTAGGTGCATTATTAATTTTATCATCAAAATTGTCATCATTCATCTTATAAAAATCCTCATATAATATGTTTGTTTATTAGTCGTTAATTAATGTGCTGTTCGAATTAAAAAATAAATAAACATATTCTTTCTTTAAATTTTTATAATTAGTTTGCTCAAAAAAGTAAAAATTATAACTAATTTGATGTATTCGTTTCTTCTGATATTTCATTATTTTCTTTTGTATTGTCTATTTCAGGTCCTACAATATTTTCTATGCGTTTCTTTTCTGTTACAGCTAAATCATATTTTGATTTACTCCATTTGTCTTCTCCTGATTGGTATGAAGAAATTATTTCATCAAGATCTAAAAGAGTATATCTATCTTTTGCTGATGATCCATTGTCAAAATCATATACTGGAGTATATGTCGCTTTATCTATTGATATTTTTCCCGTTTCTCCGCTTTTTCTTATTTGAACATTTAATATTATTGTATCTCTTGTATTAGGATAAACTTGTGCTGAAAAGAAATTTCCCATTGAATATATAACTAGTCCCTCTTTTTTAGTTCCATCATCCATTGTTGCCTCTTTCATTTCTAAAGGTTCTAGTACATGTGGATGGCATCCTAAAACTACATTAACATCATTTTTTATCAAAAATTCAGCTAAATCTTCTTGTTCAGAATTTTGCTTTGTTTGGTATTCTATTCCCCAGTGCATTGAAACTACTATTGCCTCCGCACCTTCATCTTTTGCTTTATCAATTTTTTGTTTTATTGAGTCTTTGTCAATTAAATTAATACAGTATTCTTTTCCGCTTGGAATTGCGTTTCCATTAGTTCCATAAGTAAAACATAGAAAAGCTGTTTTAATTCCATTTAAGTCTTTAAATAAAATTGTATCTTGTTCTTCTTGGCTTCTAGCTGTTCCTGTATGAGCAAGTCCTGCTTGATCTAAATAGTCAAGTGTTGAAACAATTCCTGAATACCCTCTATCTAATGCGTGGTTATTTGCAGTTGTCATAATGTCAAATCCAAGTTCTTTTAAGTCAATTGCTAGATGTTCTGGACTATTAAACATTGGATATCCGGAATATGGCTTTTTTCCCGTTAAAGTTGTTTCTAAATTTCCAACAGCCACAGTTTTATTTTCAAATTTATCAGTAATATACTTAAATATTGTGGAAAAATCATATTCATCTGTTGATGAATTGTAAGCATCCTTATTTACCGGGCTATGACAAAGCGTATCCCCACAAGCAACTATTGTTGCAACACTATCCTCTTTTTTTTCTTCAACTTCAATATTATTTGAATTGTTCTCAAAATCAGCATCTTTTAATTGTTTAATACTTTTTCCATTAAAAACTTTTACGCCTAATAGTATTATTACAATAAAAAGTAATAATATTAAAATCTTTACGCTACTATTGTTTTTCTTTTGATGTTTTCCCATTTTTCCATAAACATGATATATTTAATTTGATTATTCCTTAGTACACAATATAATTATGTAATTGACATAATCAATGGTTACAAGTTAATGCTTTATTAATTTAGAGTTTCAGTGAGCATGATATTTAATACTTTTTATTAAAAAACATTAACTTATAATAATCAATGCAAATTAAACATATCCATTCCCTTTCTTTCTTAAATTAATACATTAATATTATCATTAAAAAAAGGATTTGTAAACGTATAATTTATAAAAAAAATTGCATACTACTATAAAACGTTACAGCTGAAGTAGAAGCATTTTCATTTATTGCATTTCAGAGTTCTGAACTGTAAGAATAAAACAATGTTAAAAATTGAAAGGAATGTCTATTATGAGAGCTACTGGTGTAGTTAGACGAGTTGATGATTTGGGAAGAATTGTAATTCCAAAAGAAATACGAAAAACACTTAGAATTAAAGAAGGAACCCCTCTTGAAATATTTACAGAAAAAGAAGGAGATATTATTTTAAAAAAATATTCTCCTATTAATGAGCTTTCTAGTTTTTCACAAGAATATGTAGAGTGTTTATATAATGTTACAAATTTAGTTTCAATTGTTACTGATAAAGATTGCGTAATTGCGGTTTCCGGTACTTCTAAAAAGAATTTACTTGAGGAATCTATTAGTGAAGAATTAGAAAAGATTTTAGACAAAAGAGAAATTTATTTAAGTAATGAGAATAAGCACACTCCAGTAAATATAACCAAAAAAGATTTAAATGAAACTTTAGCTTCAGGAGTTGAAATCATTGTTCCTATAATTTCAAGCAGTGATGTAGTTGGAGCTTTAGTTTTAATTGATAATACCAAAAATATTGATACAAAGGAAGATGTTATAATTGCAAAGGTAGCAGCTACGTTTCTCGGCACACAACTAGAAATATAATATATTAAAATTGTAAAAGTAAGATAAGTTTAAAAAATATAAGAAATAAGAAAATCAAAGATTTGTTTTTATAAAGTCTGCTTGTTTTCCTTTATCTTTTTCAGCCAAGTAAAAAAATGTTTGTATGACTTTCTTATTTCTTATAACTTACTAAATGTTTTTTTTATTTTCTTGTGTTAGCATTTTTTTTACTTCTTCCTCGCTTAATTCTACTGCTTCTGCTATTTTCTTTATTGGCATTTCCATCGATGCTAGTTTTTTTACAATTTCACTTTTGGCTTCGGCTTTGCCTTCTGTTTTGCCTTGTTTTATACCCTTTTGAGTTGCATCATATATTCTTTGGTAATCGTCTCTCATTGCTATTTCTTCATTTAATGCTGCTC
>CACXCH010000048.1 GCA_902766085.1 uncultured Eubacteriales bacterium | reverse complement strand
TTTTGCACTTGTCAAGGTTCAATTGTCCATTCGCCTCGCTATGCTCGTTGTTCGCTACGCGCTCTTACTCGCCTATTAAATATTATGTTTTCCAGTACTCTAAATTTACAAACCATTAACCAGTAGCTAATTTCAATGGAAATAAAAAATAGGCTTCTAAAAGCCTATCCTTTATAATAAATTTTTCTTTAATTATATACTATATTTTTTTGATATTACATAAGCTATACCACCAACGACAATTGCAACTGCCCCAACTGTTGCTATTACATAGGTATCGTTTTCGCCTGTTTTAGGTAAGTCTTTACTTGCATTATCATTTATGTTATTAACTATTTGAGTATTTGTAGATGATGTTGTAGTTGTTGTATTTAAAACAGTACTTGTATTTGTGTTAGCTGTATTTGATGTTGTATTTGATGTCGTCCTACTTGTTGTATTGCTTGTATCATTTCCAAATATAAATGATGAACTAGCATTAACGGTGTTTGCAAATAAAACCATAGCAATAAAAACCATAACTAAAGATATAATAACATTTCTTTTTAAATTTTTCATTTTCTTCTCCTTTTTCTTTCTACTCTTTTATTAATATTATGAGCTTTTTTCATTGGAAATATAGCAAGAAAATTCTTACAATTCAATTTCTTATTTTATTATATACTTTTATATTTATTAAGTCAATATTTTTTTACAAAAAATAACATATTTTTACTCTTATTTAACTGATTTTTCTAGCTTTTCGATACATTTTTTACATTTTTATTACAGTATTGTTTTGCATTTTCAATTTTTAGCTACAAAATTTTGCTTTGTTTTTTTGAATTTTATCAATAAAACTTGTTTCGTTTTTTTGAATTTTAACAGTTAAATTGTACTCGTCTTTTGAATTTTAACTATTAAATTCGATTTGTAATTTATACATTAAACTTAAAATCGACTATATCCCCATCTTGCATTACATAATCTTTTCCTTCCATTCTTACGAGTCCAAGTTCCTTAGTTTTTTGATAAGATCCATTTTTTATTAAGTCATCATAAGAAACTATTTCAGCTTTAATAAATCCTCTTTCAAAATCAGAGTGTATTTTTCCTGCCGCTTGTGGTGCTTTTGTGCCTTTCTTAATTGTCCATGCTCTTGTTTCCTTTTTTCCTGCAGTTAAAAACGACATAAGCCCTAACAAGTCATAACTTGCTTTAATTACTTTGTCAAGCCCTGATTCAGTAATTCCAAGAGCTTCTAACATTTCATTTTTGTCATCTCCATCAAGTTCAGAAAGCTCTTCTTCAATTTTTGCACATAGTGAAATAACTTCTGCATTATCATTTTTAGCGTATTCTTTTACTTTTTTTACATATTCATTATCATCTTTTCCTATATCGTTTTCGGAAATATTTGCCACATACAATATTGGTTTTGATGTAAGTAAAAAAGCATCTTTAGTCATTTCTTTTTCTTCATCTGTAAGATCTGCTTGTCTTGCAGGTTTGCCTTCCTCCAAGACTTTTCTGATTTTCTTAAAGGCGTCCTCTTCTGCAAGATATTTTTTGTCCCCACCTTTTGCTAATTTTGCAGCTCTATCAATTCTCTTATTCACTGTATCCATATCAGCAAGTTCTAGTTCAATATTAATTGTTTCGATATCCCTAATTGGATCAATACTTCCATCAACGTGTACAATATTAGAGTCATCAAAACATCTAACCACTTCCAAAATAGCATCTGTTTCTCTAATATGAGATAAAAACTTGTTGCCAAGTCCTTCACCTTTGCTTGCACCTTTTACTAATCCTGCAATATCAACAAACTCAACAACAGCAGGCGTAACTTTATCAGAATCATACATTTTTGCTAAGTTAGTAAGTCTTTCATCAGGAACAGCAACTACTCCAACATTAGGCTCAATCGTACAAAATGGATAATTTGCACATTCAGCACCAGCTTTAGTAATACTATTAAAAAGTGTACTTTTTCCTACATTAGGAAGTCCTACAATACCAATTTTCATAATTTATACCTCTTATTTAAACTTCACTAATGCATTATACAATCAATTTTTAAAAATTGCAATAATTAAAGTATTACTTTGTAAATATTAGCTATTTATGCGTTGAAATATGAATATCTTCTATATCAGCATTAAGTTCCCTTGATATAACATTTTCTATTTGTGCAACAGTTTTACTTGATAATTCAATGTCGCTCTTAATAATAGCATCAATGCTGTTATCATTTATCAATATTACAGAATCTTCAATATCTTTTGCTTCTAATAAGCTTTCAATTGTTGATATTTGATTTTTTCTATCGTTTATCTTTTTTATTTCGTTTGTTGCAATAGATTTCTGATCATTTGGAACATTTGTATCTTTTAATATGTTTGTGTAAGATTCTAACATTTGAGAATATGATTTATCTCTTTCTATTCTCACCGATGAGAAATAGTCATCGGATGATGTTTTTTCATCGGTATTTGATGTAGATTGGATTTGTTCTTCCAAGTTTGAATTCTGTTCTTGAGAATTTGAAGCTTCTGCATTTGTTTGAATTGAGTTTTCTGTTAGTGTATTTTCTCCATTTGTGGAACTTTCTATTACTTCATCATTTTCTTCGTTGTTTTCAGCAATCTCATCTTTATTATCTGCTACTTTTGCACTCACAAATGTTGCATCTCCGCTTTTGCGCTAACCTGCTCTTTTTTATCTTGTTTGTATAATTCATGTATGCTGATGTAACAAGCATTAGTGAAAGCACAAACAGTGTTAATTCATTTTTCTTTACAATATTATTATTATTAAAATTTTTTAATTTATTAAAAAATTTATTCTCTTGCATATTATGTATATTTTTTGCATTTTTATGTCTAATCTCGTCGAAAAAATCATGAATGTTTTTGCTTCTTAAATCTTTCATTAAAACTTCGTCATCCTTTTTCTTTTTATTTTTTAAAAGATTAACATACATTATTTTCATTCATTTTCCTCCCTCGTATAGTATGTTTATAGTATTGGTTTAATATTTATAAACATATTCTTTGTATAAAAATATTAAATTTTTATTGTAACATTTTTAATTTTCATTGTAACTTTTTTTATTTTCATTGAAAATTTAATTGCAATTGTGCCCTTTTTATCTAATTTGTCAAAACTTTAGTTTTCATCCATTTTAAAAACTTGAATTTTATGTGTTGCAAGTCCGGTAGCCGCTTCTACAGCTGATATAATTTTTTCTTTGACTTCACTATTATTTGCCCCTGTTGCTGTTATTATTGCCCCTTCCATTTTAGGACTTTCTATGTTCTTGGTAATTGGTTCTTTTGTTCCATCGGAATTTTCTTTATATACAATTGATTTTTGCTCATCATTTTCAACTATTGTTCTTGTTCCTCCAGAGTCGTCGCTTTCTGTTGTATTGCTAATTTTATTATTTTCATCATATATAGGTATAAACGTACTGCTAGATGAATATGTAATCATTACTTTTACTTTGCCCACTCCATCAATTGTAGCTAAAATATCTTCTAACTTTTTTTCAGTCTCATCATAGTTTTCTTCAGTGCTTGATACTTGCATAACATTATTATTTATTAAAATGTTGCTATCATTTTTTGAATTATCATCTTTCCAGATATAATTAATTGAAATAACAACTATTATTAAAATTATTAATAGTGCAATCAAATTCTCGTTTTTTCTTTTACCAGTAAACATATTTTTTAATTTCTCATTATTCATTTGTTCTCCTCACGTTATTCAATAATAACTTTTTCTTTTTCTATTGAATATTTTTTAGATATTTCTTCTTGAATTTTGTCTTTTTCAGAGTTACTAATTTTTCTCCCGGAATCGTCTTTTTTAACTTCTATCTTGTTTATTTGATAATATTTTTCCACATTTAAAATTTTTATTTCCTGTAAATTATAGTTATTATCAAATGATACAGATATTTTGTTACTCTTATAACCTATTTTTTTTAATTCTTCATCAATGCTTTCAATCATTTTGCTTTCAAATTCTTTGTTTATTCTATCTGTATATGTTTCAGCGCTTTGAGAATTGTTATTTTGACTTATATAGTTGTCAAGATTATATTCATTTATGTCAATTGCTTTTGACGTTATTGGGTTTAATGTACAAAATAAGATAAAAATCCCGGCAATAACCTTTATATACTTTTTGTTTTTGTTTTCTGGCAAAATCATTAAAATCAATGTGCTCAAAATAACTGAAATTGCTAATTGCTTTGCCCACATACTTATACTTGTAATCATATTTTTTACTATCCTTTCTTTTGTGTTTATAATCTTAATTACATTTTGAAAAAGTATAATATTTTTCAAATGGTAAAACATTTTCATTATGATTTATTAGTTAGCAATATTAACTTACTATTTCATTATCACTTATGAGCCCGTAATCTTGTCTTACTATTTTATTACGATTTATGAGTTAGTGATATTAACTTACTATTTCATTATAATTTATGAGCAAATTAGCTTGATATTTTCATTACTATTCCTAGTCCTATAATTATAGATATTAAAATTGTACATATAATAGCAAGTAATATTTTGTAAGTTTTTCCCATACATCCAAAAATTTTAACAATTCTTTCATCTGCAATTGGTTCTGTTAACGCTTCTCCTATATAATATATGCACATAAATGATAAAACTTTTAAAATTGGTTCTAAACATATAGAAATAACTACAATTATTCCAACTGCTCCAGCAGATTTTTTTATTAAGTTTGTATAGCCTGAAATTGTGTCTACTGCATCTGATAGTATGTTTCCAACAACTGGAACGGATGTTGCTATAGTTTTTCCAATTTTCTTTGTATTTCCGTCCAAGCTAGATGTAAGGTTTCCTTCAAGTCCTGCAATGCTTATAACTATTGTCAAAATTATAGTTAGTGCAAATACAGATCCTTTATCTATTAGCTTTGAAATTTTGCCTATAGAAATGTCCTCTGATAAATTAGCAACTATTGAAATAGTGGTTGAAACAAGTATCAGTGGTAGAATTACTTTTATTACAAGATTACTGGAAATTGTAGTTATCATAAGTAAAATTGGCTCAAGTGTTGATGATGAAACAATATTTCCAGATGCTATCATTAAAGTTGTAAGCAACGGTATTAAAGAATTACTAAATGCAGATAAATTTTGTATCGATGACTTTATATCCGAAATAATATCTGAGAAGTTTTTCATTACGATTGTCACAATTAAAATATATTCTACATAATATGCAATTTTAGAGATGGATTCATTTCCTAAATTTTCACATATTGATTTTAATAAACTGCCAATTATTACTACTATTATTACTCCTGATAAACCTGTAATTGCATTCTTGAAATTTTTTGTTAATAATCTTTCTAAAAGCTTAAAAAATTTATTATTATCAAATTTGCCACTTAAACTAGAATTATAGAAATCTTTCAAATCAATGGAGTCTGTATATTCTTGAGACTTTGTTAAGAAGTCATTTACTCCATATTTTTCTTGATCTGTATTAATTTCATTTTCAGCAGCATAGATATTTTTTGGAGTTAATACATATATTGTTATACATATTGTAAATAAAATAATTTTTTTCATTTGTTCTCTCCATATTATTTTCTAATTGCGCCTTGGTTTTTAGTTAATGATTAATTTAAAATTAAATAGCAAAGCATAATATTTAATAAACGAATAAAGCACGCCTTCAGCGACCAACCGGAGTGAAACGAAGGGCGAAATTTTTGAACGTTCCTTATAAAGTGCAAACAAAAATTATTTATAATTTTTGTTTGTCACATCAGGTGGAGGAGTTCAAAACAGCAAGCTTATGAGTTATTAAATATTATGCTTGCCTATAATTTGCCCCAGATTAAATCATTAACTAAAAACTAAGGTAGTATTTTTAGAATTACATCAAGCAAAGCTTTTATTATTGGTAGTGACATAGAAATTATTAGTATTTTTCCTCCAAGGTCTATCTTGCTGCCTATTGCCTTTTCATTTGCATCATTGCATACACTCACAGCAAATTCTGTTAATATCGCAATTCCAGTTATCTTTAATAGGATATTCACAAAGTTAGAGTTAATATTTATTTTACTAGATAGATTTTGAATATAATCAATAATATTTTTTACATTTGGAATTAATCCTACAATTATTATCACTCCAACTACTATTGATATAAAAACGGCAAATTCCGGTCTATTTTCTTTTAATATAATTGAGATAATTACCGCTACTAGCCCGATTCCAATAATTTGTATAACATCCATATTCATTCCTTTTTTATATTTTTCTAATTACCATTGTTTCCTACAAGTTAAATGTAGTTCTGACTGTTGTAAATAATGTGCTTATTTCCTTAATTACCATTGAAAGAACAATTACAATTCCAGCAAGTGTTGTCATCATTGCCTGATCTTCCCTTCCTGCTCTGCATAGCACTTGGTAGAGAACTGCTACCAGTATTCCAATCGCTGCAATTTTAAATAATAAATTGATATCCATTTTTTCATACATCCCTTCTAAAAATTTATTTTTATAGTAAATTACCTTTTATATTAAAATAATCACAATTGTTAGTCCAAATGTTATTCCAAGAGTTTTATAAAGCTTTTCATTTTTGTTTCTTTGAAATTCGGCTTCTTCAATTTTCGTTTTGATAAATTGCTTTGTTAATCTAATCTCACTTACTTGTCCATCTAGGTCTGTTTTTCCAAGCATTTTGGCTAGCGCCTTAATTGAAGCTTTATCTTCTTTTGTTAAATTGTTTTTACTCTCGTCTATTGCATCTTCCCAAGCCTCACTTGCACTTTCACTTTGCATTTTCTCGGAGGCATTATAGAAAATGTCTTTTAATGGTGCATCAAAGTTTTCTGAAATATCAAAGAATACATCTGGGATCGGCTCATAAGTAAATTTAATTTTTTCTTCAAAAATTGTGAGTGCCTGAAAAAACTGCTTTAGCTCTTTTACCCTTTCTGAATATTTCTTTGAAATGTTTAATCCAATAATACTAGATGTAAAAAAAATAAAAATTAAAAAAATGAATTTTACTATAATCATATCCTTGTCCTCTCTCCTATATATGATATATATTCACTTTTTTAATTTTTATGAAAAGTTTTCATCGACCATTTTATACAAATTATCTTCTAAACTATAAATGTTTCGTATTTTTCCCATTTTTTCTAAAAAAATTATCTTGCTAAATAGCTTTTGTTCATATAACTGTTTTAAATTTTCATTTGATTTTATATCCATTATGGTATTTCCGTGTGCTGTAAAAATTCCACAAACTCCTGATAAAACTCCATAGTTAATTGCTTCTACATCTTCTTTTGTTCCTATTTCATCTGAGATAATAATATCAGGCGACATTGTTCTTACAGCAATTTTCATTCCTAAACTTTTTGTAACATTGTCTAGAACATCACATCTAAGTCCAACGTCATTTTGCGGTACTCCATTATACATTGCGGCAATTTCACTTCTTTCGTCAATTAATGAAACATTGTACCCCATATTACTTAAATTTCTAGTCAAATCTCTTAATAGTGTTGTTTTCCCGCAACCTGGTTTTGATACAATTAATGTATTTTGTATCTCTCCATCTTCAATCACATATTTTAATATTTTATTACTTGCTCCCACAATTTCCTTAGCCATTCTAAAATTAAGTGCCGATATGTAATTAATATTGCTTATTTTTCCATTGCTCATAACAAAATGCCCAGTGATTCCTACTCTATGCCCACCATATAGAGTAATAAAGCCATTACAAATTTGTGATTGAAATGAATAAATTGAATTTTCGCAAAGCCTATGCAAAATTTCTATCATATTGTTTTCATTTGGAATATAATCAGTAATCGTTTCTTCATCATTATATTTCAAAATTGCATTTCTATTTACTCTAATCCTAATTTCCTGTAATTTTTCAACTTTTTCCTTTTCAATTAAATTAACAATGTTTCTTGGTAACATTCTAAACACATATTCAGTTTTCATTTTCTCTCCTAATTTTACTAGATTAGTCTTTTTAATTAACGTGTTACAATTAGCATAAGCATAAACATTTTGAAATAAGAAAATCAAAAATTTTCTTTCATAAAAAATTGCAAAATAAATAAACCCTTCATATAAAATTATATGAAGGGTTGTTCTGTTTTATGTTACTTTTAATTAATTTAAAATCAAAATTTGTGATAGCATATCAATAAATGTAAGCGTTCCTAAAGCTAGAGCAGTTCCATCGAATACTGATTCGGATTTATAATTTTTGTCAATTCGTTTTCTTGAGCTAAGTAACATTAGTATTAAAGGTAAGAATGAAATTATATATCTTGCTTGATAGCCTGAAATTGTATCACTTCCAGCTTTGGTATAAAGTAAGTATAGAGGAAATGAAGTTATAAAAAATGTCAAACAAAATGTAATAGCCATTATTAATCTAGCTCTATTTTCAAAATTTTTACTCGTGTCTATGTATGAAGCATATAGTCCTAGTATAAACAATCCAAATTCTACTGAGTCAGCTTCATTTCCAAAGAAGTAAGATGAATTTAAATTTATATACCATGATAATCTTATAAATGATCGTTCAATATAGTTTATGTAAACATCTAATAATCTTGATGGCTTTTCCTTTATGTATGCAAATTGCAAAGCCGAATTTGCATTTTGTGCTCTATCATCTGCAAGATTTGTCGATACATTTTTTTCTAAAACACTAATTCCAATTACGATTACAAGCGCAACTAACGCTAAAGTAATTATAAACATTTTTTTATTATTCTTGAAATATTTTTTAAGGGGCAATATAAATACTAAAAATCCAATTCCCATATAACTTGCATTTTTACAAGATAAAACTAGCAAATATGTTAAGCATAAAATCATAAATTCTTTCATAGAGATTTTCTCTCTATTCTCATTATATAGCTTTAAAACATAAGCCATAAATATTCCAATTAGTCCTATGGTTATACCATCTGTTGTATAAGTTGCCGATAATGCTAATGATAAAGGAATTAAGTATGTAAAATAAAATGTTTTCTTTTTATATGGCAATATTTTAAACATAATGACAAGTAGCATGCCAAATGTTAATATATTCATTAATCTACCACATATAAATACATCAGCAATGCTTCCTCCAAAAATCCTTGCAAATAATATTCCAATTGTTCCCGGAATATAAGCTATTGGTGTTCTATATCCTGATGGCTCATTTTGCCTATCATCAAAACTTAATGTTGTCATATTAAAATTGCATTTTTCATCAAAAAAATTCATTGCAAAATTTGTGCTTGTCATATTTCTAGTAATTTTGTCGAAAGCTGTGTCAGTTAGTGCGTGTCCTTCTGATAGATCAAAATTTCCAACTGAAAAATTTAAGCATTCCAAAAAATGTGTCTTTTCATCAATCTGATGATTAAATGGCATAGAATATGTAAAAAATATTCCAAAAGTCATTACTGTGACAATTATATTATTTACCTGGTCTTTGCTTATATACATAACAAAAAGAAAAGCATTTATTTCAGCAAGTAATATTAAGTTTAATTCATAAAATTTATTTACATTTTGTGCCTTTAGAGCACGATTGAATTGTAATAAATCGAATATTAATGAGAATATTGCTAGCAAAAATATTATTTTTTTCTTTTTAGGGAATGTGTTTGCTGCTTTTTCTGCCATACTATTTCCAAATTTCGCCAATAGTATTACTACAATTCCATATATTGCAATCCTTACGAAAGATAAATTATAGCTATGATCCATAACAATAGTTTTAAGATTACAGTAACCAACTTCATAAATTAGCATAAGCATTGCCACACAAAAAATTGAAACTGTTTTAAACTTCGTAATATCT
>CACXCH010000047.1 GCA_902766085.1 uncultured Eubacteriales bacterium | reverse complement strand
TAATTTTTGTTTGCACTTTCTAAGGAACGTTCAAAAATTTCGCCCTTCGCTTACGCTACGGTTGGTCGCTGAAGGCGCGCCTTACTCACCTATTAAATATTATGCTTTCCAGCACTCTAAATTTATAAACCATTAACCCGTAACGTAACACTAATATAAATGCAAAAAAAATTCACTTAAAGGTGAAGTGAATTTTTAAAAATATAATATTAAAATAAAAGTTACGCAATATGGTCCTTGATATAATCAACTACATCAGAAACAGTAACAACTTTTTCTGCATCTTCATCAGGTATTTCAATATCAAATTCTTCTTCAAGAGCCATTATTAATTCAACAATATCTAGTGAATCAGCTCCTAAGTCATCAATAAATGATGATTCTAGTGATATATTTCCTTCTGCAACGCCTAATTGGTCAACTATTATTTTTTTAACTTTTTCAAAAATTTCTTCTGAGCTCATTTAAGTATCCCTCCTTATTCAATCCACTATTACAATAATACATATATAAATAATTGTCAATATTATTTTTGAAAATTTTTCTTTACAAATTTGTAAGGTTGTAATATTTTTTTAAAATATCTTTAAATTTTATTGCATTCAAGCTTATTTGATTTTTCCTTATTCATTTGTGCATTTTTTCTTTGTAAAATTTTATGTTTTCTTTAGTATTTATTAAACTTTGTAGCCATATTAAAAACGTTGCTATATCTATCAAAGATTTTCATTTTTTTAGATTGAGTTTTGTCAAAAGTTCTTTACCTTTTTTCTAATTCGGTTATGTATTGTTTTATTTCTGCCATTTTTTCTTTGTTTAATTCTGATTCGTATACCTCTGTTAATTGGTCTACTGCTTTGTTTTGTACAAATTTTTCTGCTTGTTTTATTGTGTATTTGAATAACTTGGCATCACTACTTCCATGTGCTTTTACAACAGGTTTTTGTACTCCTAGAAATAGTGCTCCACCATATTCTTTGTAGTCCATTGTTTTGGCAAATCTTTTTAATGCTGGTAAATTTGGTACAGCTCCAATTTCGCTCCAAATGTTTTTCTTTATGCTTTCTTTTAGAGATTTTTTAACAAACTTTCCAACTCCTTCTAGAGTCTTTAAAAATACATTTCCAGTAAATCCATCTGCTATTATTACATCAATTGCTCCTAAAAATGCTTCTCTGCCCTCAACATTTCCTATAAAATTAATGTCTAGGTCATCTGAATATTTTTTAAGTAACTTATATGAATTTTTTACTAGGTCGTTTCCTTTTGTTTCTTCTGTTCCTATATTTAGTAGACCTATCTTTGGTTTTTCAATTCCTATTGTATTATGCATATAAATGCTAGCCATTTGTGCAAATTGTAAAAGGTTTATTGGCTTGCAGTTTGTATTAGCACCGCAGTCCATTAGGACTAAACTTCCATGGTATGCAGGTAAAATTCCAGCTAGTGCTGGTCTATCAATTCCTTTTATTCTACCTACCAGAAGTGTTGCTCCTGTTAATAATGCTCCAGAGTTTCCTGCAGAAATAAAGCAATCACCTTTTCCCTCTTTTAATAAATTAAATCCAACTACCATTGATGAATCTTTTTTGGTTTTTATAGCTTGGGTTGGTATGTCCTCCATATCAATTATTTCTTTAGCATTATATATTGAAAGTCTTGGCGATATATCTTTTATCTTTTTACCTAGTAATTCTCTTGATCTTGTGTTTATAACTGCCTCTTGACCAATAAGAACAACTTCAGCATCTATTTCATTTATTGCCTCTGCTGCTCCAATGATGACAGCGTCCGGAGCATTGTCTCCTCCCATTGCATCTACTAAAATTTTCATAGCAAATCTCCTTATGTATCACTAATTTATAATTATAATAATATAACTTACCATATTAAAAGTCAATAAATTGGCTTTAAAAATTTAATGGCATTGCCAAAAAAAGAAGTATGAAAAAACTTTCACACTTCTTTTTTATTAGTTATAATTATTGAAGTTCTACTTCTGCTCCAACATCTTCTAATTTTTTCTTTAATTCTTCTGCTGCTGCTTTTTCTACGTTTTCTTTTACTGTCTTAGGAGCTCCATCAACTAAATCTTTAGCTTCTTTTAATCCTAATCCTGTAACGTCTCTGACAACTTTAATTACTTGAATTTTTTGTTGTCCAGCTGCTTTTAATACAACATTAAAGCTGCTCTTTTCTTCAGCTCCTGCTACTGCTCCAGCTCCTGCTACAGGTGCTGCAACTGCTGCTGCAGAAACTCCATATTTTTCTTCAATTTTTTTAACTAAATCAGCTAACTCTACTACTGTT
>CACXCH010000046.1 GCA_902766085.1 uncultured Eubacteriales bacterium | reverse complement strand
TACACGAATTAGTTCAAAAGCTTGAAAATAAAGAAATAACATCAAGCGATATAACTAATGCATATATAAAAAGAATAAATGAAAAGGAAGATAGTGTCAAGGCATTTATTACTTTAACAACTGATGAGGCATTAAAACAATCAGAAGAAATTGATAAAAAGGGAAGAAACAACAAATTGGCCGGCATTCCTATTGGAATAAAGGACAACTTATGCACAAAAGGTGTAAAAACGACTTGTGCATCAAAAATGCTTGAAAATTTTGTTTCACCTTATGATGCGACTGTAATTGAAAAAACAAACGAATGTGGATTGATAAGTTTAGGAAAGCTAAATATGGATGAGTTTGCAATGGGAAGTTCTACAGAAAATTCTGCAATGCAAATTACACATAATCCCTGGAATTTAAGCAAAGTTCCTGGAGGATCATCTGGAGGATCTGCTGCTGCGGTTGCATCAGATACGGTTCCTTGGGCTCTTGGATCCGATACAGGAGGATCAATTAGAGAGCCATCAGCATTCTGCGGGGTGGTTGGCTTAAAACCAACTTATGGTTTGGTTTCAAGGTATGGTCTAGTTGCATTTGCTTCATCACTTGATCAAGTTGGACCAATAACAAAAGATGTTACTGATTCTGCAATATTACTAAATGTAATAGCTGGACATGATAAAAAAGATTCAACATCAATTGATCATGAAAAAGAAGATTACACAAAATATTTAAAACAGGATATAAAAGGCTTAAAGATTGGTGTTCCAAAAGAGTTTTTTGGAGAAGGAATTAATGAAGAAGTTAAATCAAAATTAAAAGAAGCAATTGAAACTTATAAAAGCTTAGGAGCTGATGTGGAGGAATGCTCACTTGATGTTGCAAAATATTCACTTGCAACATACTACATAATAGCCTGTGCCGAAGCAAGTTCTAATCTTGGAAGATTTGATGGAATAAGATATGGCTATAGAACCAAAAATTATTCAAGCCTAGATGAGCTATACAAAAATTCAAGAACAGAGGGATTTGGAAAAGAAGTAAAAAGAAGAATTATTTTAGGTACTTATGTTCTTTCATCAGGTTACTATGATGCTTACTACAAAAAAGCACAAAAAGTTAGAACTTATGTTGTTAACAAATTTAATGAAGCATTCAAAAAATATGATGTTTTATTAACACCGGTTTCTCCAACTACAGCATTTGAAATTGGAGCAAAATCAAATAACCCACTAGAAATGTACTTAGCTGATATTTGCACGGTATCAATAAATATAGCTGGAGTTCCAGCAATTTCAATTCCAGCTGGAGTAGACAAAAATAATATGCCAATAGGAATGCAACTAATTGGAAAAAGATTTGATGAAGGAAAAATATTTAATGCTGCTTATGCATTTGAACAAAAAGTAAAATTTAGAGAGAACTATAAGCCAGATTTTAGAAAAGAATAAAAAATATAATATGTAAAAAAATCAAAAATTACATAAGTAATACTAAAAAGCTTAAGAATACTAAATTTAAGAATTATATAAGTATTGCTAAAAATCTTATAAACTAGTAAATTTTAAAATATGTATAAAATGCAAAAGCATTTATGGATTATAGGTTACCATTTAAAAACCTAAATATATTATGATAAGGAATAGATAATGGCAAAAGAAGATTATGAAACAGTTATAGGACTAGAGGTTCACGCCGAATTATCAACAAAAACTAAAATATTTTGCTCTTGCCCAACAACATTTGGGGCAGAACCAAATACACATATATGCCCAGTATGTATGGCTCTACCAGGAGCTTTACCAACACTAAATGAAAAAGTTGTTGAATATGCTGTAAAAGCTGGACTCGCAACAAATTGTGAAATTGAAAGAGACAGCAAAAATGATAGGAAAAACTATTTTTACCCAGATTTACCAAAATCATATCAAATATCACAATTTGATAAGCCCTTATGCAAGAACGGGTACATTGAAATTGAAGATGACAATGGAAAGCCTAAAAAAATAAGAATCCTTAGAATCCATATTGAAGAGGATGCTGGAAAGCTAAATCATAATGAATTTTCCGGAGGAAGTTTAGTTGACTTAAATAGAGCTGGAGTTCCATTAATTGAAATTGTTTCAGAGCCTGATATTAGGTCAAGTTCTGAAGCAGACAGGTATTTAAAAAAATTAAAATCAATACTTCAATATATTGATGTTTCAGATTGTAAAATGGAAGAAGGCTCGCTTAGAGCTGATGTTAATGTATCTGTTCATAAAGTAAACACTCCATTTGGAACAAGACACGAAATGAAGAATATGAACTCTTTTAAATCAATTCAGAGGGCAATTGATTATGAAAGTGAAGAACAGATTTCAGATTATGAAAATGGCAAAGAAGTTGAACAAGAAACTAGAAGATGGGATGATGTCGCAGGCAGAACATATACAATGAGAACAAAGGAAAATGCTCAAGACTACAGATATTTTCCAGAACCTGACTTAGTTGCAATAAAGCTTTCTGATGAATACATAAAAAACATAAAATACAATTTGCCCGAAATGCCAGAAAGCAGAAAAAAGAGATATATGGAGGAACTTGGTCTATCTGAAAAGGATGCAAATGCATTAACATCTTCAAAAGCGTACTCTGATATATTCGAAAATGCTGGAAAAATTTGTAACAATTACAAAGCCGTATGCAATTGGCTTACATCTGATATTGCTAGAATTCTTAATGAAAAAGAATTGGAACCTGAGCAAATTCCCTTTACAGCAGAACAACTAGCAGAGCTTATTGAATTAATAGATAATGGAGAGATAAGCACAAAAATTGCAAAAACTGTACTTGAAGAAATGTTTGAAAAACCAAGATTTCCAAAGAAAATTGTAGAAGAAAAAGGACTTGTACAAATTTCAGACGAGGCATCAATTAAAAAGGTAGTTGATGATGTACTTGAAAAAAATCCACAATCAATTATTGACTACAAAAATGGAAAAGATAGAGCATTGGGCTTTTTAGTAGGACAAGCAATGAAAGAAACAAAAGGCAAGGCAAATCCAAAACTTTTGAACAAACTTTTCTTAGAGGAATTAAATAAATAATTTTTATTTTTTTAATGAAGGATTAAATAATTAATTTTTGTTTCTTAAATGAAGAATTAAATAATTGATTTTTGCCTTTTAAATGAAGAATTAAATAATTGATTTTTGTTTTTTAAAATGAAAAATTAAATAAATGAATTTTGTTTTTAAATGCAAAAAATTTCCAGTTTAAAAAAGTAAAAAATGCACATCATATATAATGAAAAAGATAAAATTCAATTAAATAAGATTGAAAAACTTTTTCAAAAATATATGGAGGTGAACTATTATGGCAAACACAAAAAGTACTAATAATGTTCCAGAAGCTTTAAACAAATTCAAATATGAAGTTGCTAATGAAGTAGGTGTATCATTAAAAGATGGATACAATGGAGACATTGCTGCAAGAGACGCAGGAAAAGTTGGTGGAAATATGGTTAAGAAAATGATCCAACAAGCTGAATCACAATTATCAAATAGATAGTTGAAACTTAACAATTTACAAAAGAACGAATCGAAAATAACCATCAGGTTATCTTCGATTTCGTTTTTTTTATTTTTAAAACCATTAACATGTAACCATTTATTCAAAGATTTTACTAAATAGGTATTGAAAAATTTTTCACAATGATATATAAAGATAGTATAAAAGAAAACAAAAGGAGGTATTTATATGTATACTCAATATTATTATAGCTATCCAGAACAATATTATGATAATGGATTTGACTCAGCATTTACAGGAGGATTCTTAGGATTTTTAGCAGGATTTTTTGCTACAATGTGGCTTCTTTGCTTAGTATGTGCAGTTATTCAATTAATTGGACAATGGGTAACTTACAAAAAAGCAGGTCTTGATGGATGGGAAGCATTAGTCCCTGGACATAATGTTTTTGTAAAATTTAAATTAGCAGGAATTCATACAGGATTTTATTTTCTATTGTTAGTTCCAATAGCAAATATTGTTGTTGATTTTTGGCTTAATATTGAATTTGCAAAAAGCTTTGGAAGAAGCGTAGGATTTGGTATAGGTTTAACTTTACTACCTGTTATATTCTATCCTATATTAGGATTTGGAAAATCAACATACATTGGACCAAGCTCAAATAACAATAATAACAATAATAACTATAACAACAATAACAATGACAATAATACTAATAACAACACAATGAATGTTAATTCAGAAGAAAGAAAAGACGAAGAAAACAAAAGTGAAGAAAGTAAAAGCGAAGAAAGCAATAATACCTAAATGAGATTAAACTTACTATAACATTGACAGTTATGGTTTTGATAGTAGCTTAAGTGATTATTACAATTTGTGAAACACCAAATTGAGCAAAAAATAACTATAGTTAACTATTATCTAGTAATAAAATAATGAATAAAAAAGTAGAATTATCTTGATAATTCTGCTTTTTTATGATATAAATATGTCGAATGTTTTTATAAAAAGGAAGGTTTTATTATGGGAAAGAATGAAAACATTGAAGATGATAAAAAAACAGTATTAGCTGTTGATGATGAGGATTCAATAATTGATTTACTAAAAGTCAATATTGAAAAAGAAGGATATAATTTTATTTCAGCCAACAATGGTGAAGATGGACTTAAGCTTGCACTAGAAAAACATCCAGATATAATTTTACTTGATGTTATGCTACCAAAAATGGATGGATTAACAGTCTGCAAAAAAATACGCCAAGAAGATATGAATGTCCCAATAATTATGCTTTCAGCAAGAGGAGAAGAAGTTGACAAAATTGTTGGACTTGAAATAGGAGCTGATGATTACATTACAAAACCTTTTAGTACAAGAGAATTAGTTGCAAGGATAAAAGCAAATCTTAGAAAAACAGATAATAGTGAATCACAGGCGGCAAAAACAAAAGACAATAAAATTGTTATGGGTTCACTAACTCTTGATCTTGATAAATTTGAAGCTATTGTAAAAGGAGTGCAAGTTAATGATTTAACAAGGAGAGAATTTGAGGTTTTAAAATATCTTGCTCAAAAGCCTGGGCAAGTTGTTACTAGAGAGGATTTACTAGAACAAGTTTGGGGCTATGAATATTTTGGAGATATTAGAACAGTTGATGTTACTGTTAGGAGAATAAGAGAAAAAATCGAAAAGAACACTTCAAATCCAAAAATTCTTATAACAAAAAGAGGAGTAGGTTATTATATCTCAAGCAAATAGAAATAAAAGAAAATATATCTTTTTAGCGGAGCTATGAATAGTGTAAAAAGATTACATATCCAATTCTAAACAATATTGCAAAATAATATATCTTTTAAAAGAAGGAGTAAATAAAGATATTATACTTAAGGCAAATAAAGGACTGATTCAATGAAAAATTATCATTATAAAACCATTTTATGGAATTTTATTATAAGTGAACTTGTCATTGTTATAACTGGGATTTTAATACAAATACAATGTAGCAAACTTCCGAACTATAATGAAATAAAAACAATAGTTATGACAATAATTATAGCAGCAATGTGTATGCTTGGATTAATAAGTATGCTTATGGCATATTTTACATATAAAAAATGGATAAAACCAATGTCAAGAATGCTAAAAAGTGGAAATCCTTATGAAAAGCTTGATTACTTACAAACAGATAATAAAGACTTTGACAACGCAATAAATGAAATAAAAGAAAACCTAAGAATAGCTGATAATCAAAAAATTCAAACGGATACAATTTTAAAGTATATGACTGATGGAGTTATAGCTTTTGATACATCAGGAAATGTATCATATATTAATCCAGCAGCAATTAGATTATTAGAAATAAAGGACAATCAAAAAACATTTAATCAAATTTTTGAAAAATATAAAGATATTAATATGGAAAAAATTATTTTCCTTGAAAATCTTGCATCTTCTGAAAAGAAGATTGAAAACAACCAGGGCTCTATGAATTTATTTTTTGTACCATTTAAAGATGAAAGCCAAAAAACTACAGGATTAATGGTTGTAATACAAGATATTACAGAACACGTAAAACTTGACAATATGAGAAAAGACTTTGTAGCAAATGTTTCACATGAACTAAAAACACCACTAACATCAATTAAAGGCTTTGCAGAAACGTTACTTGACAATGAGGATGCTGAAGAGAGCCAAAAAAGACATTGGGTAGAAGTAATTTATGATAATGCTACTAGAATGAAAAAAATTGTAGATGATTTGCTTTATATCTCAAAATATGATAGAAAAGATAATATAACAAAACCTATTGACTTTGACCTAGGAACACTTGCAAAAAAATGTTGTGAAAAATTTGAAATAGAAGTTAAAAGAAAAAAACAGAACTTAGAATGCTATGTAACATCTGATGTACCTCCAGTTCACGCTGATTATGATGGAATAGAAAGAGTTATTATTAATATAATTAGCAATAGTGTTAAATATACTAAAGAAGGTGGGACAATAAGCGTATATGTTGGGTATGTTCACACTGATGCTTATGTGAAAGTAAAGGATAATGGAATTGGTATTCCTAAAAGTGACCTTGACAAGATATTTGAAAGATTCTATCGTGTTGATAAAGCTCGTTCAAGAGAAATGGGTGGAACAGGACTTGGGCTTTCAATTGCAAAAGAAGTAATTGAAAAAAATGATGGAAGCATTGATATTAAAAGTGATGTTGGAAAAGGAACGGAAGTTGTTTTAAGGATTCCTGTTATGAAGCAATAGCAATATATTAGCTCTAAAACAAAGCGAATATTAAAATAAAACTTAAACAATCTATTTTGAAAGGACAAAAAATAATAAATGAGCAAAAAAGAAGTATTGAAAGAAATTTTGGAATGGATATACTGCGTATTAATTGCAATAGTAATTGCAGTTTTAGTAAAATATTTTTTATGCACACCAACAGTTGTACAAATGGATTCAATGTATCCAACTTTAAAACAAGGAGATAGATTGCTTCTAAATAGAGCAGTTGTAACATTTAAGCAAGAACTAAAAAGAGGTCAAATAATAACATTTGAAGCACCAACAAAAGAAAAATACTCTAGTATGGATGAAATTGATATTAATAATCCTATTGCACAATATGATAACAATACAAATTCGTTATGGAAAAAATTTACATATAATGTACTTGAAATTGGCAAAAGAAATTATATAAAAAGAGTAATTGGATTGCCAGGGGAACATATACAAATAATGGATGGTAAAGTTTATATAAATGGAGAAGTGCTTGAGGAAAGTTATTTAGATGAAAGTGTAACAACTGAGGCAACAGGCTTATTTTATGATATAGTTGTTCCAGAAAATTCACTCTTCGTAATGGGTGACCACAGATCAGTTTCACTTGATTCTCGTTCTTTTGGATGTGTACCATATAGCAAAATCGAAAGCAGGGTGGCATTTAGATTTTGGCCATTAAACAAATTTGGAAAAGTAAAATAAATGAAAGGCATAATTGTTAAAAACCTTAGAATAACTAAACTAATTTGAAAAAGCAAAATAATTTAGAGGAGAATAAATTGTTCGAAAATATTGTTGGAAACAATGAAATAAAAAAAGAACTTGAGAATGCGCTAAAAACAAAAAAGATTGCTAACAGCTATATTTTTTCAGGAATTGAAGGGATTGGAAAAAAACAATTTGCAAGAGAATTTGCAAAAAACATTATGTGTTTAAAAGGTGGAAACTGCAATCAAACATGTGATTCTTGTAAAAAATTTGAAGCAAAAAGCAATCAAAATTATGTTGAAGTAAATTACGGAGAATACAAAAAAGATATAATAACAATTGATCAAATAAGAGAAAAAGTAATTAATAATGCTTATGAAAAGCCAATTATGTCAAGCAAAAAGGTTTATGTAATTAATGATGCAGATAGAATGAATGAGCCAGCTCAAAATGCACTATTAAAAACTCTAGAAGAACCACCTAAATATGTAGTTATTATTTTAATTGTTTCAAACGAAAATGCACTTCTCCCAACAATAAAATCAAGATGCGTAACGGTTAAATTTAATAACTTAAGCAATGAAGAAATAGAAAAAGTAACTGGCAAAGTACCTGATGAAGAACTTGAAATCTTAAATGGTAGCTTAAAAGATTATGAAGAAATTAGTCAAAAGACAGAAAAATATAAACAAGTAAAAGAAGTAATAACTAAGATGCAAAAAGATAATTTAATAAACGTATTAAATGGAGCAGATGTTTTATACCAAAACAAAGATGACATTATAAGCCTATTAGATTATATGAACATTTGCCTATTTAAAAAAGGCTTCTTGAATATAGTAAGCTATGTAGAAGAAGCTAAAAAGAAAATATCATCAAACAATAATTATGAAATGACTATAGATAACTTACTTATAAAATCATGGAAAAGTATAAATAGAAAGGAATAATTAATGATAAAAGCAGTTAGCGTTAATTTCAGAGGAAAAGGAAGATCATATTTCTTTGACCCAAATGGAATTGAACTTAAGGTTGGAGACAAAGTTGTTGTAGAAACAAAAATGGGAAAAGAGCTAGGAACAATAAAAACTGTAAATAGAGAAGTTGACGAAACAAAGTTTGCTGAAGCCCTAAAACCTATAATAAGAAAAGCAACAAAGGAAGATCTTGATAGACAAGCAGAAAATGAAAAAGAGGAAAAGAAAGCTTTTAAAGAATGCAAAAAAAAGATTGAAGAATATAAACTAAATATGAAATTAGTGGAAGTAAGATATTTACTTGACAATTCAAAACTAATATTTTATTTTACAGCTGATAATAGAATTGACTTTAGAGAGCTTGTTAAAGATTTAGCAAGTATATATAGAACAAGAATTGAACTTAGACAAATAAGCACAAGAGAACAGGTAAGAAGGCTGGGAGGAAATGGGATATGCGGCAGAGAACTTTGTTGCTGTTCATATCTTAAAAATTTTGATGCGACATCAATAAAAATGGCTAAGGAACAAAACCTATCATTAAATGCTTCAAAAATAATAGGAGTTTGTGGAAGATTGATGTGTTGTCTAAAGTACGAGCAAAATGTATATGAGGATAAAATGAAACACTTGCCACATATTGGAGCCATAGTACAAACTGCCGATGGAAAAGGTAGAGTTGATTCAGTAGAAGTATTAAACGAAATAATAAAAGTAAAATTAAAAGACGATGAAGGAAATGATTATTACAAAAAATATAATCCATCAGAGGTAAAAATAATAAAAGATACAAAACAAGAAATGAAAAACAGCGAAGACGAAGAAGAAATGAAAGAACTTGAAAAAATAGAAGCAATAGATAAATTTGAAAAGAAAAATGCACAAGATGATGACATATAAAACTCGAGTAAAACATAAAACGATATGTATTACAAATGAATATACATAGCAAATAGCATAAAAGGTTAAACATACATATAAATTTAATATTGAAAGGTGGTGAAAGAAATGACAAAATACAAAATTAATGACAACTGCATTATGTGTGGAGCTTGCGCAGCTGCTTGTCCAGTTGGAGCTATTGCACCAGGAGATGGCAAATATGTAATTGACCAAGACAAATGCATTGGATGTGGAACTTGTGCAGCAACTTGCCCAGTTGGTGCTCCAAACCCAGATGAAAAATAAGAAATGTTACTATTTATAGTAACATTTCTTATTTTTTGTGAAATTTATGTGAAAATGTTGTAAGTACGCGCACTTTAGTGATAAAATAAGTCAGTAATAATAAGCAATGGAGGATAGAATTGTGATAGAAGTTAAAAATGTTACAAAAAAATATGGTAGTTTTACTGCTGTTGATGACATTAGTTTTGAAGTAAAGGACAACGAAGTTGTAGGATTTTTAGGACCTAATGGAGCTGGAAAATCTACAACAATGAATATGATTACAGGTTATATTGAGCCCAGCAAGGGAGCAATTTTAGTTAATGGATATGATGTATCAAAATCACCATTAAAAGCTAAAAAACAAATTGGATATATGCCAGAAAATACACCACTTTATATGGACTTAACTGTAAAAGAATTTATTACATATATGGCAGAATTAAAAAGAATTAACAAAAAAGAAAAAAAGCAAGAAGTTGAAAGCATAATTGAAAAAACAGGCCTAAAGAATGTTGAAAACAAATTAATTAAAAATGTTTCTAGAGGATATAAGCAAAGAGTTAGCCTAGCAGGAGCATTAATAGGAAATCCTGAGGTACTTATTTTGGATGAGCCAACAGTTGGACTCGATCCAAAGCAAATTGCAGATATTCGTGAACTAATAAAAAGCCTTGGAAAGGAACATACTGTTATTTTAAGCTCACACATTTTATCTGAAGTTAGTCAAATTTGTGAAAAGGTAATTATTATTAACAAAGGAAAGATTGTTGCAATTGATACACCAGAGCACCTTGAAGAAAAAACTAAAAATGACAATAGCATTATCGTTACAGTTGAAGATAAAGAATCTAATATGAAAAACATTTCAAAATATATTGAAGGAATCACATCTATTAAGCTTGTGAAAGAAAATGATGATAACACAAAAGAATATTTAATATATGGAAAACCTGATGTGGACATCAGAAAAATGGTTTTTGCGGAACTACCAAAACACAATATTTCAATTTTTGAATTAAAGAAAAACGAAAATACTCTTGAGGATGCTTTCCTAACAATTATTGATGAACAAGAAGTTAAAATCAAAGATGACGAAGAGAAAAAGGAAAGAGAAAAAGCAATAAGAAAAGCAGAGATTCTAAAAATGAACAAAAAAGACAAAAAAATTGCTATCAAAGAGGATAAACAAAAAGAAAAACTTGCAAAAGATGCAGAAATAATAAAGGAAATTGAAGAAGAAAACCAAATTAAAGAAACGGAAAAAAGAACAAGGCAAGAATTAAAAGAGAGAAAGAAAGAGAACAAAATAGAGAAAAAAGAAGAAAAGAAAGAAAGAAAACAAAACAAAAAAGAAATAAAACAAAAACAAAAAGAGAGAAAACAAATTCAAAAAGAAACAAAGGAAAAGCAAGAAGTAAGAAACGAAAAAGAGAAATCTAAAAACCAAAACATAAAAAAAGCAAAAGTAAATGATCAAAAAGGAGGCAAAGAATAATGTGGGCTATAGCAAAAAAAGAATTTAAACAATACTTTTTATCTCCAATAGGGTATTGCTATGTAGGAATATTTCTATTAATATGCAGTGCATATTTTTATATAGGAGTTTTTACATACCAAACAGCAAAATTTAGTTTAATATTTAGTAGTATATTAATAATACTATTTTTAACATTTATGGTACCAATATTAACAATGAGAACATTTGCAGAAGAGAGGAAAAATGGGACTGAAGTTTTATTACTAACTTCTCCAAGAAGTATAACATCAATTGTTTTAGGAAAATTTTTAGCTGCTACATTTGTAGTTTTAATCTCAACGTTTTTAACATTAATATATTATATTATTTTAAAATTTTTTGGAAAACCTGAATTTGCAAGCAGTATTATAGCTATAATTGGATTTTCATTACTCGCAATAGCCTATGTTTCTTTTGGAATGTTTGCTTCAAGTATCACAGAAAATCAAGTAATAGCTGCAATAGTTTCAGTTGGATTTTTTATTTTAACATGGCTATTACCAGATGTGTTTTCAGCATTTAGCGACTTTTCACTAATAGATGCATTTGGAAGTTCATTCCTTAGTGGAACAATTTCAATTGCAAATTTAGTTTTATTAGTATCATTTACTGTAATGTGTTTAATATTTACAATAATGGTGTTGCAAAGAAGAAAATTAGTAAAATAACAAATAGAAAATATAACTAATTATCCGTTTAGGACAAAATGAGAAAGGAATTTATCTATTATGAAAAAAGGGCAATCAAGTAACAAATTTTCAAAACAATTAACAAAAACAAAGAAAAAATCAAAATTACCAAATCGTTTTATAAGATTAATTAAAAATAAATGGCTAAGAAGCACATCTTCAACAATTGTAATTGTTGCAATAATACTAGCAATATTTATTGCATTAAATTTATGTATAAGCAACTTAAACCTAAATCCAATTGATTTTACAAAGGATAAAGTATATTCACTTTCTGATGACTCAAAAAATGAAATATCAAAAATAGAACAAAATGTTACGATGTACTTCTTTGGATACGAAGAAAGCAGTACACCGGTTATACTAGGAAGACAATATGAAAAACTAAATGATAAAATAAAAGTTCAAATAGTGTCAACATCTGAAAGACCAGACCTTGCATCTGAATACAACATTTCATCAACAGATCAATTAGTAGCGGTTTCATCAAATCAGAGATACAAAGTAGTTGACAGTTCAGAAATGTATACCTATGATCAAAGTAGTGGAGAACAAATTGATGTTACAGAACAAAAATTAACAAATGCAATTATTGATGTAACTATTTCATCAAAACCACAAGTATATTTTTTAACTGGAAATGGGGAATATGGAATTGACTCATCATCACCAATGTATACTTTTGCACAATATATACAAAATGATGTAAATGATGTAAATACACTTGACTTACTTACAAGTAATATGCCTGAAACATGCGATGTACTTATAATAGCAAATCCAACATCTGATTTTACAGATGCTGAAACAGAGAAAATACAAAATTACATAAATAATGGAGGAAACATCGTATGGATGCAAGACCCTTATGTAACTATTCAATCATATAGTGAGGATAATTTTAAAAACATAAATAAAATTTTAGGAGAATTCGGAATAAGCTTTTCTTATGGAGTTGTATGTGAGGAAAGCTCGGAAAATATGATTCAAGGATATCCTGACGAGATAATTCCAAATATGACATACAATGAAATAGTAAAAGATATCTATACAGATGGCAAAGTTATAATGATTGACGCTGGAAAAATAAACACAGTAGATTCTGACGAACTTTCAGCATTAAATGTAACAGCAACTCCATTTATAACATCATCTTCAAGTTCTTACTATAAAGAAAAATTCTCATCAACAGATAACTACATACAAAAGTCAGATGATGATGATGACTCAGGAAATTTTGTACTAGGAGAAACATTAGAAAAACAAATTGATGACAATACAACATCAAAACTTGTTGCATACTCAAATGCGTTTTTCGCAACTAACTACACAATCCCAATTGGAAATTCATACTCATATCCAATATTATTAAGAAACAATAAGGACTTAGTATTAAACACAATTGCTTACTTGTCAAATAGAGAAGATTCAATAAGTATTAGAAAATCGACAGGCACAGAGGCAATATCTTTTGAAACAGCAAGCAAATTACAAGACTCAATAGTCAGAACAGTAATATTCACAATACCAGTGATAATAATAATTGTAGGAGTTGTAATTTCAATAGTTAGAAAACATAGAAAATAAAAAAAGCTTTTATAAAAACAAAAAAATAAATATAGCACTTCAGCTATATTTATTTTTTGGTATATTAGGAAAGTCTTACAAAGATTTTTTCAAATGAACTTTGTTGAAAGCATGAAAAAATGTAGACATTACAAAAGAAAAACTTTGATTTTTTTATTTCTTATAATAGAAAAATTACAGGTTAATTATTAAAGAATGCTTGATAAGCCTTATAAGCTTCATAAATATCAAATTTGCTTGTTACTTCATAAGGCGAATGCATTGATAAAACTGGGATTCCGCAGTCAATTACATCAACACCTTTATTAGCTAAGATATATGCAATTGTTCCGCCACCACCAGCATCAACTTTTCCAAGTTCCGATAGTTGATATTTAATATTATTTTGATTAAATATACTTCTAATAAATGCAATGTATTCTGCATTAGCATCAGAAGAATCATATTTTCCACCAGCGCCAGTGTATTTGTTAACTGCAATACCGTGTCCAATGAAACCAGCATTTCCTAAATCATTAACGTCTTGATAAAGTGGATCTACACCTGCATCAACATCAGCAGAAAGCATTTTAGAATTACAGAATACCTTATCAAGTAAATTAGGTCTATTAATTCTAAGCTTATTTAAAAGCTCGGAAACAAAAGTATCAAAAACGTGAGATTGCATTCCAGTGTTTCCCATTGAGCCAATTTCTTCCTTATCAGAGAATAGGCAGATTGCAGTTCTTTTTGGATTTTCTATATTTAAAATAGCTCTTAAACTTGAATAAACGCAAACTTTATCGTCTTGACCATAAGCTGCAACTAAGCTTTCATCAAAACCAAGAGTTCTTGCCTTAAATGCAGGAACTACTTCTAATTCGCTACTAATGAAGTCCTCTTCTGTAATTCCGTATTTTTTATTAAGAAGTTTCATAATATTTTCTTTAATTTTATCAGGGCACTTATCTTTTTCATCAGAAGAATCATCTTCTTTTTGAGGAATATTTCCAACAACAACATCAAGCTTTTCAGCTTCAATTGCTTCGCTTAATTTTTTTTGTTGTTGAGCTTTAGCAAGATGTGGCAAAAGATCAGTTATTACAAAAACTGGCTCATTATCGCTTTCACCAATTGAAACATTTATCTTTTCGCCATTTTCCTTAACAATAACTCCGTGAATACTTAAAGGAATTGTAATCCATTGATATTTCTTAATTCCACCATAATAATGAGTATTAAGATATGCAAAATCACCATTTTGATAAAGTGGATTTGGCTTTAAATCAAGTCTTGGAGAATCTGCGTGTGCTCCAATAATATTTAAACCTGCCTCAATATCATCTTGGCCAATAATTGCTAAATATAAATTTTTATTTCTATTAACATAATAAACTTTATCTCCAGGATGTAGCTCAGAATATTCATCCAAACTTTTAAATCCTTTTTCCTTGGCTAGTAACGTAGCATTAGAAACGATTTCTCTTTCTGTTTTTGAAATATTTAAAAAACTCATATAATCATCAGCAAAATTAAAAATATTAGTTTTTGTTTCATCATCAACATTTTCCCAGCCTGACTTATTCTTACTTAATAATTCGCTCATAAAAACCTCCTATTTGTATTTTTTCTTAAATTTAGATTATTATTCTAAATTCAAAAAAATTATATCATATAAAAAAAATAAATCAATATTAACTTGTAACTCTTTTCAAAGAACTAATAGATTATTATATTGACATATTCCTTTGAAATGAATATAATAATTTTAACATTAAAAGAAAATTAAAGGAAATGATATACATAAGAGGAGAATAAAAAATGAGTGAAAAATTAAAAAAAATTTTAATAACATCAATTGTTATAGCAGTAATGGTCTTAATTATTGTTATTATAGCAATTCTTATATACAAAAGTAATAAGGAAAATGCTTCTAAAAATAACGTAAATGAATCCTTAAATGAAAACACAGAAAAAAGAGTTACTATTGGAACTGACGTAACAAATCAAGTAAAAGTTGATACAGAAACTATTTATGATACTATTGATGAAGTATTAAATTATACTTCTAATATGACAACAAACAATGTTGCAACTACAAATTCAACTGAAACGCAACAAACTGCTACAGATATTACAACTGGAATTTCAGTTGGAACTGACGATAAAAATCAACAATGCAAAATAGTTGCAGAGAATTTAGGATGGAAGATTTTAAAAGACAATGGAAATACAGTTGACTTAATTGCTATAAATAGTACCGATCTAAAAATTGTTGTTTCAAAAGCAGCAGGATATAATAATGGAGTTAAGGCACTAAATGAAATTTGCAAGAGTTTGTATGGAAATGCTACAGTAAACGGAACAAAAGTATTAAGCGCAAGAAATGTAAATTTTGAAGACTTTTATGCTGATTCAAGGGAATATGCGGAAAGTTCTTATGAAACAAATAATATTTATCCTATTATACTTGAAAGTGATAATTCAGATTACAAAACAGGATGGTCAGCACAAGGCTCATACTATATACTACCAAAATCACAACAGTCAAAAGCTTCTCAAGG
>CACXCH010000045.1 GCA_902766085.1 uncultured Eubacteriales bacterium | reverse complement strand
TCCAGAAATGTTTGATATTTTCAAACAAAGTATCATAAAAAGAGCTATTGAAAATAATTTAATAAATTTAAATTTAATCAATATTAGAGATTTTTCAAAGGATAAGCACAAGCATGTTGATGATACACCTTACGGTGGCGGAGCAGGAATGATCATAAAACCTGATGTGGTGTATGATGCATTTAATTCAATAGAAAGAAGAAAAAATGCAAAAGTTATATATATGTCACCAAAAGGGAAAAAATTAAATCAACAGAAAGTAGTTGAGCTTTCAAAAGAAAGTCAATTAATTATATTATGTGGACATTATGAGGGAATAGATCAAAGGGTTATTGATAAAATTGTAGATGAGGAAATATCAATAGGAGACTATGTTTTAACAGGTGGAGAGCTCCCAGCAATGTGTTTAATTGATGCAATATCAAGATATGTTGATGGCGTAATAAGCAAAGAGTCAACATCTGAAGAATCATTTTCAAACAATTTATTAGAATACCCTCAATATACAAAACCTTATGATTTTGAAGGTATGAAGGTACCAGAGGTTCTAATTTCCGGAAATCATCAAGAAATTGAAAAATGGAGAGAGGAACAATCAATAAAAGAAACTTATAAAAAAAGACCTGAGCTCTTAAATGAAGAGCAAATCAAAAAAATAAGAACAAAATCTTAGATGATAAGCGAATCAAAAATAAGAACAAAATCTTAGATGATAAGCGAATCAAAAATAAGAACAAGTTTTTAAATGATAAGCAAATCAAAAATAAGAACAAGTTTTTAAATGATAGGTTAATAAAAAAAATAACAAATTTTAAATAAAGAATAATAAAAAGCTCCTTAGAATAGGGAGCATGCAAATAATATCAAGAAAGGAGTTAAATAATGGATATTATTAAATCAATAGAACACGAACAATTGAAAAATAAAATTCCTGATATAAAAGTTGGTGATACAGTTAGAGTACATCAGAGAATCACTGAAGGAAATAAACAAAGAATCCAAGTATTTGAAGGAATTGTTATTAAAAAGCAAAACGGTGGATTAAATGAAACATTTACAGTCAGAAGAGTAGCTTATGGAGTAGGCGTTGAAAAAACATTTTTAATACATTCACCATTAATCGAGAAAATCGAGGTAATTAGAGTAGGAAAGGTAAGAAGAGCAAAATTATACTATCTAAGAGATAGAGTCGGTAAAGCTTCTAAGACAAAGGAAGATATTGGTGCTAACTTAAAGAGAGCTGAAATAGTAATAAAAGAAGAAGTACCTGCAAAATCAGATGAAGATACAAAAAATGCAGAACCTGTAAAAGAAGAAGTAGAAGAAAAAACTAATACAGAAGAACCAGCTAAGAAAGAAGAAGCTAAAGCAGAAGAAACAACTAAAAAAGAAGAAACACCAAAAGCTGAATAATTTCAAAGCATAGATAAATTTTAAGCTTGAATAAAAATATACCCAGATTGTTAGAAAAAATCTTAACAATTTGGGTATTTTTTTGCAATATTATTGTTTCTTTATTTTTGGTTTTGCTAAAAGAGATGCAATATATCCGGAAGAACACTGCTGCCGCAATTCCACCAGCAGAAGCCTTAACTCCACCAGTGAATGCGCCAAGTAGTCCATGAGTTTTAACTTCTTCTATAACGCCATTTGCTAAATTGTTTCCAAAACCAGTAAGTGGAACAGTTGCACCACAACCAGCAAAATTGACTAGATGCTGATATAACCCAAGTCCTCCTAAAACTACACCTGCTGTAACATAAATAACTAAAATTCTAGCTGGAGTTAATTTTGTTTTATCAATTAAAATTTGACCAACTACACAAATAAGCCCACCAACAATGAAACTTTTTAACAACATTAAATAATCAATATTCATAATTAATCCTTTCACCTGAAAGATAAATTTTTGTTACAGCTAAGTAACATTTACAATTCAATAGCTACAGCGTGTGCTATTCCCGGAATAGATTCACCTTGTTGAGAAGATGTAGCATTCATAAGAGCACCAGTAGCAATAAGTAAAACCTTGCTAATATTTTTTTCAACAAGTAACTTATAGATATAACCAGAAAATACCGTAGCAGAACAAGCGCAACCACTTCCACCTGCGTGAGTGTCTTGTTTGGCTTGATCAAACATTAAAACACCACAATCATTATAAACATTTGAAATGTCATAACCTTGTTCTGCTGCAAGTTTTATTAAAATATCTTTTCCAACATATCCTAAATCACCCGTTAAAATCATATCATAGTAATCAGGACTTCTTCCAGTATCACTTAAATGTGTAATAAGAGTTTTTAATGCTGCAGGAGCCATTGCTGCTCCCATATTATTTGCATCTTTAATTCCCATATCTGTTATTACACCAGGAGTAAAATGTGTTATAAATGGACCTTTTCCATTTCTACTTAATACTACTGACCCAGCACCAGTAACTGTCCATTGACTATTTGGCGTACGCTGATTTCCAAGTTCAAGAGGGAATCTAAATTGCTTTTCCGCACTGCAAAAATGACTTGATGTTGCACAAAGCACATTATTAGCACCAGCGTCAATGAAAACCGAGCCCAAGCTTAATGCTTCACAAAACGTTGAACAAGCTCCAAATATACCATAAAAAGGAATATTGCTATCTCTCATTCCAAAAGTTGAAGAGATACACTGATTTAAAAGATCTCCAGAAAAAATACAATCAATATCAGTTGCTGCGAGAGAGGATTTATTTAAAGCAGAAATAGAAGCTTCTTTAATAAATTTACTTTCAGCTTTTTCCCAGGACTTTTCACCCCAAAACTCATCTTCAACACATTTATCGAAATACTCTTTTAAAGGACCATCAGATTCTTTAGGGCCGACAATTGAAGCAGTACTAACAATGGAAATTAAATCATCTAATTTGAATGTATTTGTACCAATTTTTTTCATTATTATTGAAATCCTTTCATATAATTTTAATCAATGATTTTAAGAAATACAAAGTTTACAAAAGTTTAATTTTTATTAGGATATTAATCAGTTGTAATTCAATTGTTTTCTAATATTTCATTAATTATTTTGTAGAAGAAATATAATCTAACATTCAGTTTAAGCAAATAGACAAAGAATTATTCCTAAAATAACAGAAGAGGAAATTCCAAAAACTAAAACTGGACCTGCTACCGTAAACATTTTAGCACCAACTCCCATTACATAGCCCTCAGATTTATACTCCATAGCAGGTGATACAATAGAATTAGCAAATCCTGTTATTGGAATTAAAGAACCCGCTCCAGCGAATTTACCAATTCTATTAAAAACATTGATTGCTGTTAAAAAAGCAGATAAACCAACCAAGCAAATAGAAACAACTGTTGAACTAGAAGTGTTATCTAATCCCTTAGAAGTACAATAAAAGTAAATAAGTTGTCCAATTGCGCAGATTAATCCTCCGACCCAAAATGCTCTAAAGCAATTTTTTACAATAGGAGAATTAGGGGACTCTTTTTCTATAAACTTTTGGTATTCTTTAGGAGAATCAACATGACTCATTTTAAAAATCATTCCTTTCTTTTTTATTAAAAAATATGAAAAATTATTGTTCAACTAGAAAAGTAATATCTAAATCTACATAATATTCACTGATAATTCCATTAGTAATTTTTCCTCTTTGATCAAGAATTTTTACAGCTGAAATAGCTTGAATTGTTTCAGAAGCTTTAGAAATAGTTTTAATAATTGCATCCTTCCACGAAACTGTTGAAGAACCTGTAACTGTAATATGTTTTTCAATACTCATAATTATTACCTCCAAATGAATTTGATAATAATATTTCCAAATAATGTGAAAATATACAAGTATCATTATGTTTTTACATAACTAATTTTTAAATGTAACTTTTTGTCGAAAACTTGCCATATTATGACAAAATTTACTATGGAAATTTTTACCAAAATAAGCTATAATATTTATAGCTTATTTCTTTTATGCAAAAGGTTACTAATTAAATAATAAAAACTTAATTTATAAAGACATAAGCCAATGAACATATATTATTTTTAGTATTAAATACTATACCTTATTGCACTCTAAACTGGTAAAACATTAACTAGTAACGTTAAATATTAACCAATAATGAGCAAAACAAATTATAAGAAAGGGTAGAACGATGAAGACGAAATTTACAAAAGAGAAAAGACTGCTAGAGGTCATTTTTACGGAAGAAATTGATCAACACGTTTCTGATAAACTAAGGAGGAAAATTGATGATGAAATTGAAAAATATTTGCCAAGAGAAGTTATATTTGATTTTGGTTGTATTTCTT
>CACXCH010000044.1 GCA_902766085.1 uncultured Eubacteriales bacterium | reverse complement strand
GCTTTGTATGCAGCACTTATGCAAGCAAAAGGAAAAGAAATTGATGATATGACCTACGGAATAGGTGGAATCAACAGCTTTTCAAAAGCAATAATTGAATCACCAGATAATATGGCAGAGCTAAAAAAACTAGTTTCAGTTGCTTGCAACAAAGATATGAGAATAAAATTAATATATGGAAACAGTAAAAATTCAAATGAAAGTCAATCAAGTAAACCAATCGACTTAGGAATTGATATAAACTATATTGAATAGATATTTATTATGCTATTATTTTGCTCTTCACTTGCGTTCTGATTGAGCGTTGAAGGCGAGACTTATTCGTTTATTAAATATTTTGTTTTCTACACATTGATAAATGTTAACTAATGAAAAAAGGTTATAGGTAAGCCTAAATTTAAAACCTAAATAATTATTATACGAGGAGAAAAATATGTCAAAAGGTGGATTTCCAGGAGGATTTGGCGGAATAAATATGAACCAAATTATGAAACAAGCAAAAAAAATGCAAGAGGATGTTACAAAAGCCCAAGAAAATTTAGCAAGCAAAACTTATGAAAGCACAACAGGAGGAGGGGCAGTTTATGTAAAAATTAATGGAGAAAAAAAGATACAAGAATTAAAAATACAAAAAGAAGTAGTTGATCCTGAAGATGTAGAAATGTTACAAGACTTAATTATTTCAGCAATCAATGAAGCTCAAAACCAAGCAGACCAAGATGCTGCAAAAGAGCTAGGAAAATATAACATCCCAGGGCTTGGCTTATAGAAATAATTATATATAAAAAAATTTAAGCATAATATTTAATAATTTGCAGTAAATATTATGCTTAGGTCTATGCACTATAAAAAAATAATTCATAAGAAGGAGAGTCAAATGGCATCATATTATTCACCATCAATTGAAAAATTAATAGAAAGTTTTGAAAAATTGCCAAGCATAGGGCATAAAACAGCTGTAAGACTTGCATTTTACATTTTAAATTCAAGCGATGAAGAAGCAAACGAATTTATAACAAACATAAAAAATGCAAAAACCAACTTAAAATTTTGCTCAAAATGTTTTAATATTTCTGATACAGATCCTTGTGAAATTTGTTCCGACCCAAAGAGAGATCAAACAAAAATATGTGTAGTAGAAGATGTGAAAGATGTAGTGGCAATTGAAAAAATACACGAATACAAAGGACTATACCATGTTTTGCACGGAACAATTTCTCCAATGGATGGAATAGGGCCTGAAGACATAAAAATAAAAGAACTAATTGCAAGATTACAAGATGGAATAGTAAAAGAAGTGATATTAGCAACAAACCCAAAAGTAGAGGGAGAAGCAACTGCTATGTATATTTCAAAATTAATCAAGCCAATGGGAGTAAAAACAACACGACTTGCACATGGAATACCAGTGGGTGGTGATTTGGAATATACAGATGAATTTACACTAGAAAAAGCTTTTGAAGGAAGAACCGAATTATAAAGATTCTTCCCTTTTTGCGTTACAGGTTAATGGTTTTGAGTGCAAAAAAGCTGAAAAGCATAATATTTAATGGCTCGTAGACTTGCTGTTTTGAACTACTCCCACTGATGTGACAAACAAAAATTATAAATAATTTTTGTTTGCACTTTCTAAGGAACGTTCAAAAATTTCGCTTTTTCGCATTTACGCTACGGTTGGTCGCTGAAGGCGCGTCTTACTCGTCTATTAAATATTATGCTTTCCAGTACTCTAAATTTATAAAACTTTTAACCTGTAACTTTTTGTTTATATAAAACAGCATTTTTATTGCAATTGAATATCTAATCTGTTAATATAATAATTAGTAATTTTAAATGTAAAAGGGGGGAAAAAATGGTTTTAGAATGCAACAATCTTTGCAAAAGAATTGGCAAGAAACAAATATTGAACAATATTACTTTTAATATTAATGAAGGCGAGATAATGGGATTCATTGGTCCAAATGGAGCTGGAAAGACCACTACAATTAAGTTAATATTGGGATTACAGAGCATAACAAGTGGACAGGTAAAAATAAATGGATATGATATAAAAAGAAATTTTGAAAAAGCGATCTATAAAGTTGGATCAATCGTAGAAAATCCGGACTTTTATATGTATTTGTCAGGGTATGATAATTTAAAACTTAGTGCAAACCTATACAAAAAAGAAGATAAGATAGATGAAAATAGAGTCAATGAAGTTATAAAATTAGTAGGACTAGAAAATAGAATTCATGATAAAGTTTCAAAGTATTCTTTAGGAATGAGGCAAAGACTTGGAATAGCGCAAGCTATATTACATAGACCAAACCTATTAATTTTAGATGAGCCAACAAATGGACTTGATCCGGAAGGAATAAAAGATTTAAGAATTTTGTTATCGAAGCTTGCTAAAGAAGAAAAGATAGCAATATTAATTTCTAGCCATAATTTGGCCGAGATTGAAAATACTTGTACGAAAATTACAATAATAAAAAATGGAGAAATAATAGAAAGTACATCCATAGAAAATGCTAAAAAAATTGACCAAAAAACAATTTATGAGATAGAAGTAGATGATACATCAAAAATACCAGAAATAACTGGAAACAGTGCAGATATAATGAATAAGAACATATTCAAAATTAATATGGAAAAAGAAGAAATCGCAGATCTTGTAGAAAAAATGGTTAAGCAAAATATAAGAGTATATAAGATTAGTGAAGATACAACAAGTCTAGAAGACGCATTTCTTAAGAAAACAGGGGGAAATAAAATTGTTTAATTTATATAAAAATGAATTGTTTAAAATATTCCATAAAAAAACTTTCTATGTAATTATGGGACTTTTGATTTTAACTATAGTTGCTGCTACGTGGCTAAATAAAGCTAATGGCAATGAAATTTATGCAGAAGATACTGAAAGCATAAGCGATCTTGAAAGTGAACTAAAGAGCACTGACAAAAATGAAGATCCAACATCGTATGCAGACCTAGAAACAAGAATAGAAATTGCTAATCTCGAAAAAGAATATCAAAAAGGTTCTTGGCAATATACGTTAATTAGCTCAGATGTCTATGACTTACTATACAGTTACAATATTAATAAAGAAGATACCGTAAGCAAAGAAGAATATGATAAAATGATTGAAAGAATAAAAAACGGAGACTGGAAATCAATTTTGCAAGAAAAACTTGATGAAATAAATGAAAATCTTGAACTAGAAAAATTATCACAACAAAATTTGGAGGGCTCAGAACAAGGAAAAAGTACAAATACTTCACCAAATGAGGAAAATCTGCTAAATATACGAAAAGAAGAACTTGAAATGAGAATAGCGTATAATATTCCAGATGAAGACTCTAACTTGAGTAATATTGTTGATAAATGGAGAACTACAAAATTGCAGTATGAAGATTTTACAGAAGAAGTAGGAAATCCTTTAATTGATTACAGTACAGAAAAAAAGAATTTAAAGGCTGAATTTGAATTATGCGAATATGCAATAAAGAATAACTTAAAGGATATGGAAATAAAAGAAATTTCAGACAACTCAGGAAACTATGTATTAGCAACATCTACTGATACACAAATAATATCAGCAAATAGAACCGGCTATTATGGAATATTTACATTAGTATTAATAACAATACTTTCTGTTACAACAATTACAGAAGAATTTAATAAAGGAACGATAAAACAACTATTGACAAAGCCATACAGAAGAAGCAAAATACTTTTTGCAAAAATTTTAGCAATTGTAACTATATT
>CACXCH010000043.1 GCA_902766085.1 uncultured Eubacteriales bacterium | reverse complement strand
AGTGTTGCTTTGCAAATTACTTTGCGCTTTTCTTTTGTTTTACTTTTGTAAGCTAATTTTCTTTAGTGTTTCCTTTTATTTTTCTTAAGTGGTATATATATAACACTTATAGTTATATATCAAATTAAATTCCCAGTGCTCCAAGTTTTTCCATATTTTCAGCAATTTGGTCAGCTGATAAGTTTTCCTCGCTATTATATTCTTTCCACTTAGCCTTATCCCAAATTTCAATCCTTGTTCCGACACCGGTTATAACAATTTCCTTATCAAGGTTGGCATACTCTTTTAAATTTGCAGGAATTAAAAATCTTCCCTGTTTATCAAGTTCTTCAATAATTGCCCCAGATAAGAAAAATCTTACAAAATCTCTCGCATTTTTGTTTGTAAGTGGTAATGTTTTTAATTTTTCTTCAAAATTTTCCCATTCCTGTTTTGAAAAGCCAAAAAGGCAACCATCTAATCCCTTGGTTATAATGAATTTTTCACCGATGTCTTCTCTTAATTTTGCTGGCATTATAAGCCTGCTTTTAGCATCTAATGAATGCTCATACTCACCAATGATCAAATGTTATCACCTCCTACCACTTTTCACCACTTTTTTCCACCTAGATAGATTTTAATATAACAAATTTAAAAATGCAATAGTTTTTATAAAAAAATTTTATTTTTTGGTTAAAGCTAAAAAAGCACTAATTTTTAATTAGTGCTTTTTTTTCATTATAAGGTTTTTTCCTTCTATCAATTACATAAGTGCTTCCATATATTGTTTTAGCCAAGTGTTTTACCTCCGCCCCGGCTTCTCCAATTTCTATGGTATTTTTGAATTTTTCTTTGTTTACTTCTACCGCTCCGATTGAAACAGATGTAATTGGAAATTCCTCAATTATTCCTTTTCTGTTTTCTACCTCTAAATATCCTTTTTCTATATCCTCTTTTTTAAAGAATTTTTTAACATTTTCGTCAAAGTCTGTTATAATGTCTTGGCATATTGATTCATAATTTTTATCATCTACTATTGCAACAAAGTCATCTCCACCTATGTGTCCTACGAAATTGTTTTCATTTTCTTTAAATACATATTTTTCAATTACCTTTGCAGTAAATTTAATAATTTCATCTCCACTTGAAAATCCATAAGTATCGTTGTACGCCTTAAAATTATCAAGGTCTATGTATAACATAGCAAATGGTTTTCCACTGTAAAGTCTTTGCTTCATTTCATTTTGAATTTGTATGTTTCCTGGAATACCTGTTAATGGACTAACCATTCTATTTGAATTTAACAATTTCATAATGTTCTTTATACTATAGTATAAAATTTCATCATTGACTGGTTTTTCAAGGTATAATTCTATTTCATTCTTTAGCATTTCAATAATATGATTGACTTCTTTATTAGATGAAATCAAGATTATTGGTGTTATTGAATTGTTTTCATCGCTTCTGATTTCTTTACATATTTTTACTGATCTACTTTCATTGCTAAATATGTCCTCATCAATTATCAAAATATCTGGGCTAACTTTAAATATTTCCTTGTAATCTTTGAAAGGTATTCTTTTTACTATAACTTCGGCGTCATTTTTAAACATTTTAATCATTAAATTTGATAAATTATCTTCATTATCAAGAACATAAATATTTTTCATTATTTCTTGTTTAACCAATTTTATAGAACTATTAATCTATCAATTGATTAATTCCTCCCCTCTATATTGATACTGAAATTGTTTTTGTTTCTTCAAGGCCACTTACATTTTTTACAGTAACAGAAATAGTATGTGTACCAGTTGTCGATGGAATTTTTGCAACTACTTCTTTTTGATTTTTTAGGTTGTCTCCAGATGACATTTCTTGCCCATCAACATTTACTGTTATTGTGTCAATACCAACGTCATCTTGAGCATTGATTATAATGTTAGTTCCGTCTGTAGAGATGGTGAATGTTGGTTTTGTAGCCCCTAGTATGGTTTCATCTCTTGTTGCTCTGTTTTGCTCTGCATCCACCGCAACTATAGTTAATTTATTTTCACCTTTTGGCACCTCAATTTCTACTGTAATTGTTTTTTCATCATCTGATACATCAACTCTAGTTGCTTCATCATCATTCCAAGCATAAGTTAGATATGACATTTTAGTATCATCTGTCGCTTTTGCAATTAACTTGCTTCCTGATTTACTTAATTCGATTGTTGGTTTTCCAGAATCTTTGCTTTCATAAATATACTGTTTCATATATGTTGTTGAATTGCCATAATAATCAACAACTTTTATATTTAAAATATTATTTCCGTTTGGGATTTCAATAGTTTCTTCCATATTAACAGTACCATCGCCTGTTATTGTTGTAGCCTCCCCAGTGTTCCAATTGTATGAAAATTCTTTAATAGGAAAACCACTTGCAATTGAAATTGTCACTTCTCTTCCCATTTTTTCAGTAGACACCTGTATTGTATCGTGTTTCTTTGTAATATTATTTGTCATTGCATATACTGACTTAGATACCAGAATAATTCCAAAAATTATTAGCATTATAGAAAATATTTTTCCTACTTTTACAATGTCAGCTTTTCCATAGTTATTTTTATTTAGTTGAACTCTTCTGTTGTTATTTTTTTGAATTTGTTGATTCCTATTGTTGCTTGATTTTGAAATTTGTTGACTTCTATTATTTTTTCCTTTTGGAGTTTGCTGTTTTCTATTATTGTCATTGTTATACATTTGATTTAAAATTTGATTCATAAATACTTCCTCATATTTATTATTTCTGCAATGCATTATAACATACACAAATTTTAATGTAAACTTTTTTATGTTAAATTTTTCTCATTAGTTACATAAGCTTCTTAATATCCCACGTTGTTCCGTTTGCAGTGTCCATTAAAATTATTCCTTCTTGTTCTAACTTGTTTCTAATTGAATCAGCCTTTTCAAATTCTTTGTTTTTCTTAGCAATATTTCTGTTTTTAATTTGTTCTTCAATTTCATTAGAAGTAATATTAAGGCTTTCTAAATACTTTTGTTTTAGTTTTTCTATAAATTTATCTGCATCTTCGGTAAAAATTCCTAAAATGTTCCCATAAGTTTTTTTCAATGTATCAATGATTTGTTTGAATGTATTTGCCCTTTTTACTTTATCATTTTTGTTTTTCATTTCATTATTTATATATTTAAAATATGCAAACAAGTTTGATAATACTAGTGCTGTATTAAAATCATCGTCCATCGCTTTTGTAAATTCATCAACTATTTGTTTTGAAATATCATTACTTAAAGTTGCATTTTCTTCATCATCTGAATAATTTTCTATGTATTCATTCATTTTCTTAATTGTATTATAAAAATAGTATAAATGTTTTTCAGCAATATCAAAATCGGAATCAAGTAAATCAATATCAGATCTATAGTGTTTTGAATGCATTACATATTTTAAGACTTCATAATCATATTTTTTTAATGCGTCTCTAATGGTTATGAAGTTGCCTAAAGATTTGCTCATTTTTTCGCCATTGATTTTTAATAGTCCGCAGTGTGACCAGTATTTTACAAATGGTTTTCCTGTTAGTCCTTCTGATTGTGCTATTTCATTTTCGTGGTGTGGAAATACTAAATCCATTCCTCCTCCGTGGATATCAATTGTTTCTCCTAGGTTTTTTAAAATCATTGTTGAGCATTCAATATGCCATCCTGGTCTTCCTTCTCCCCAAGGAGATTTCCACGAAATTTCTCCTGGCTTTGCAGCTTTCCATAAGGCAAAGTCAGCTGGATCTTTCTTGTCAGGTTCTAGGTCTTTTCTCACTCCTTGTAACATGTCATCAATTGATTGATGAGATAATTTTCCATAGCCTTTAAACTTACGTACACTATAATATACGTTTCCCTCAGTGGTTGAATATCCATAACCTTTGTCAATAAGGCCCTGCACAAAATTAATTATATCATTTATATATTCAGATGCTTTGCAATACATATCAGGTTCTGAAACGTGCAAATTTGCCATATCAATCTCTGATTCGTGAATTTGCTCCCTTGAAAAATCAAGAGCATTTGCATTTCTCTCATTTGCTCTTTTTATTATTTTGTCATCAACATCTGTGTAATTTCTAACATATTTTACATTGTACCCTTTGAATCTCAAGTAATCAGCTATCATCGAGTAAACTATAGCTTGCCTAGCATGGCCAATATGGCTTAAGTCATAAACTGTAATTCCACAAGCATACATTTTAACATTTTTTCCATCAATTGGAACAAATTCCTCTTTTTGCCTTGTTAATGTATTATATATTTTCAAATAAATCGCCTCCTTATCTAACACTTTACTACTATTAAGTATATTTACTTATCTAGAACTTTAAGTGTAACTTATTATTTTTTTACACCTTAGTGTCATTATTCAATACTTTGCCAAGTTCTCTCGTTCATATCATACTTATTTTTTATATATTGCTTTTCATTATCCATTAAGCTTTTTGTGCCATTAATTATACTCCTTTTCAAGACATTTGTCTAGATAAAGCTTAGTTATAAGCTTTAATTGTGATTTTGATTCTTCTGAAATGTCAAATGAAAAAATTTTTTTAGCATCTGCCCATATAATAAATTTTATAGCTTTTACTGTAGAATCATTTATCATAATAGCACTTTTATCAATCCTTCCACAATTTTTGCATTTTAGTCCATTGTCTTTTATACTAAAATATGCCAAATCTTGTTTTTCATTACAATTAGTGCATTTCTCAATCTCTGGTCTAAAGCCAATTATACTTAAAAGTCTAAGCTTAAAAACTGATAAAATAAAATCTAAATCTTTATCTGTTTCAGAAATCATATATAATGTATTTAAAGTTAATTGTAATACTCTATACTCGCTTACATTCTCCTCTGTCACATCATTAACTATTTTTGCAACCTCTGTTGCATAAGTTAACTTGTCAATATCTAATCTAATGTTGTAAAAAATTTCAATTGGTTCACAAGAATTAATATTGTAACTTGACACTCCTTTATATATAATAAAATCGCCGAAACACAAGAACTGTGTTCCAGCCATTAATGCACTCTTAGGCCTTTTAGCTCCCTTGGCTGCACATCCTATCTTTCCTAGGTCAGGTGTAAGAAGTGTTACCATTGCATCATTATCTCCCATACTATTTTGTTGTAAAATAATTCCTTTTGTTTTTATTATTCCCATTTTCAATTTTCCCTGTTTCTTTAATGGTGTTAAAATTTGTTTCAATTTGCTCTACTTCTTTAGTTGTATTAAAATTTGCACCATTTTTCTTGGCTTCCTTAGTGGTGCTAAAATTTGTCTCAATTTTCTCTGCATTTTTAGTTATGCCGTATAAGTTTCCTTCTTTATCCATTTTAAGCAATTCAATCATTGTATTAATATTTCCTGTATTTTTAAAAGTTTCCCACGCCATTTTTTCAATCATAAGTGTCTCCTTTAGTATTTATTGGTCCATGTTTAAAAGCTTTTTAACCTTTGTCTTGTTATTTATCCAATCTTCGTCAACTTTTACAATTATTGAAAGGTTAATTTTGCATCCAAACATTTTCTCAAGCTCGATTCTTGCAGATGTTCCAATTTTTTTAAGCATCAAACCTTGCTTTCCAATTATTATACCCTTGTGCGAATTTTTTAAACAGAAAATTGTTGAGTCAACATCATAGATATCTTTATTTTCTATTGTTTTTCTCTTTTTCATTTTTGTAACTTCTACATAAATTCCGTGTGGAACCTCATCTTTTAGATAATTTAACGCTTTTTCTCTAATTACTTCCTCTGCAAGTTGCCTCATAGTTTGGTCTGTATACTCATCTAAGTCATAATATGCTTCTCCCTCTGGAAGGTTAATAATTATCTCGTCTAAAATGTCTTTAATATTAATGTTTTTACTTGTTGATGCTGGGATAATTGCCTTAAATTCATATATATCTTTGTATTGATTAATAATTTTTACAATTTGTTCTTTCGTAATCAAATCAATTTTGTTAATAACCAAAATCGTGGCTTTATTAGCTTGTTTTATTTTATTAATTGTTTCATTATCAATCCTAGTTGATGTTGCATCAATTACATAAACTAATACATCAACATCTGGTATAGTTAGATAACTATTCTCAATCATTGCTTTGCTTAGTTCTGATTTAGGTTTGTGAATACCCGGTGTGTCAATAAAAATAACCTGTGCATTACTTGTATTAACAATTGCTCTTACATTTCTTCTAGTGGTTTGTGTTTTATTTGCAACCGCTGAGACTTTTTCTCCAACTAATTTATTAATTATACTAGATTTTCCTACATTTGTTCTTCCTATTAATGAAACAAAACCTGATTTAAATTTTTCTGCCATTTAGTGTTCTCCTTTATCTAATAGCCTTACTGCATACCTGTTCATTATTGATTAATCACTCCTCAAATTTTACATTACTATCTATTGGGCATATTTGTATGAAAGTGTTGCCATCATTTACCTTTATTTTATTTCCGTTTTCGTCCCTATAAATAGTCTTTGATTTTCTCGAGGTTTTTTCACACGTAATTTTTATAGCTTTTCCATTTGTTATGTAATATCCATCCTTTGTTCCAACAGTATTCATTGTTTGTCTGCCTTTTTCTTGATCATCTTTGCTTGTTGTTAAGTCTGTATTTTTAATAAATTCAATTATAATATTTTTAGCAGTAACCTCTTTACCTGTATCCCATTCCACTTCTTCTTTACCTTTTGAATATCTTTTATATACTTTGTTTGTAGAATCATATTCCCATTTTACTTTGTTAGATGATGAATATGGAATGGTAATATTTATTGCGTCAATTACATTAACTTTAGAAGGTGTACCAAGATTTGAGTTTTGTGTCTCATTACTATTTTCATTAGTTTTATATTCTTCATCTAAATTAATTTCTTCTGTTACATAGTTTAAAACTGGCTCAGCATCTGATGTTGTTCTATATTTCTTTTCCTTAGCAACTTCTAATATTTTTTTAGTAGATGTTACAGCATTATGGGGTGCTTTTTTGTCCTTTACTCTCCAAAAGTTTGAATCATAAAGGCCATTTATATTATTAATATTAAAACTCTTTATATCGCTTTCAGCTTCTGGGCTCCAGCCATAATGAACGTAAATTGCATCATTTTCCATTGCATAATCTAAAAAGTAATGCCTTGAACTTCTTACAGGTCCTATTTTATCAACATCTTGTCCTTTAAATAGTGCCATTAGTCGTGATTCTCCGCCCTCCACAATTATTTCATAAACAAGGTAAGCCTTACTTAGTCCTGCGTGTGGCATAGCTTGCGAATGGTTATCAATCATTACAGCTATTGGCCTATCATTTCCACTATAACATTTAATAGTTTTTTCTTGTTCTGTCTCTGTTGCGCTATCCGCTTCTTGTCCTCCCGTAATATTAATCATTGAAATACTGTTTTCTTCTAGCTTTGTTTTATAAAGGTATGCAGTAATCACTCCTAAAATTGCTATAAATATTATCGTTAGAATAAATAATAAATTTTTTTTTCCTTTTTTCATAAATGTTTTCGTTCCTTTCTCATCCTCAGTGTTTTTTGGATTTTAAGTATAGTTAAATCATACACAATCATAACTTTTTTCGTCTTAAAGTCTCTTAGATTTTAAATATAGTTAAGCCATACACCATTAAAACTATTAAGGTACCTATGCAAATTCCAAATAAAACTTCTCCTAGAGATTTTTTATCTGTAATTTTATTTCCTATTACAAGTAATGATAGAGCAAATGATAGGCAAAATATTAGTGGGCTATTCGTATTTAGCCAAATTGCAGTTAGTAAAGCAAAAGCAAGTATTGCACTACCACTTGGTAAAAAAGTTTGACCTCCTTTTTCTTCATTTTTTTTGCCTCTAGCCTTTATTGTTAATATAACTATAACTGTTAGTATTATTGCAACAAAAGCTAAATGTTTTGGCGAAGAAATCATTGCCGACAAAATACTGTTGCTAATTACTATAGTAGTTTCATTAAAGAATAAAAAATATGCAACAATAACTGCATTAATTGCCGCAAGTACAACTGCTCCTGCAGCAACATCCTTTGCTATTTTTGCTTTCGGATGATATACATCAACATACAAATCAACCACTGTTTCTATTGCAGTATTAACCATTTCAGCAAAAATAACAAAGAAAATTGCAAATACTATGCATAAAAATTCAACTGTAGAAAAATCATAAAATAAACTTAAAACTAATACCATTGCCCCTAATATTAGCTGTTTTCTAATATTGGTTTGAGTATTAACTGAATATAAAATTCCATTTGTTGCGTTATTCCAAGCTTGAATAAAATTCTTGTTATACAGTCTTTTATCCTTCTTTTTGGAATCTTCTTGTTTCATAAAAAAATTAATTCCTTTCTATTATCCATTCTTGTTTGGAAAATGTTTAAAATAGATTGATATATGATAAAAATATTTTTTTGATTCTTGTCACTTCAATTATTGCAAAAAATATATGCAAAATTAAATTATTTCTTATTCCCTTGTTATGTGCAAGATATTTAAAACTTCATCTTCTTTTGCTCTCATTATTTTTTTATCACTCTCTACTATATGATCATAGCCCATTAAATGGTAAAATCCGTGAACACACATATACGAAAGCTCTCTTTCAAAACTATGTCCATATTCATTAGCCTGTTCTTGAACCTTTGGAATCGAAATTACTATATCACCTAGGCAATCTTCAAAGTCATAGTTATTTTTGATAATATTATCAATTTCCTCTTTTTCAAACATTGGAAACGATAAAACATCTGTTGCTCTATCAATCTTCCTGTATTTTAAATTAATTTCTCGAATCACTTCTGGAACAGTTAAAGTTATGCTTACATATAAATTTAGCTGTTCCATATTTTCATTTTTAAAACACTGAGTAATAACATTTTCAATTATCTTTTCATAAGACTCATTTTGTTCTATTCCTTTATATGTTATTTCAACATATTGTTTCATTTATCTAATTAGCCTTTCTTAATTTTTATATATAATCTTTTGCAGTTCTGATTTAGCAAGCTTTTTCACTTAGCACATTAGCTTTTCTTATTCCATATAAAACTTTATATTTCCCTGTTTTGCATTTGTTTTTCAAAGGCTTTATATCCCCAAGATTTACAAGTCTTTTTCTATAGTATTCTAATATTCTATAATATTTATCTCCAAATTTTTCAAGTGCCTTCATATCAGCTCTAATATATATTATTTGTTTTTTAACGTCATATAAATGTATATCTAATTGTTCCTTTTGTCCATTTAATATTTTACGTTCTTCGTCAAACTCTTTAAACGCTCTTTTTTCTTCAGGCTTGTCCCAATACATTTTTACTGAAAGTAATCTTTCATTATATTCATCAATCAATTCCATTAGTAATAAAAATGCGTTTTCTTTTTTACGTGCTATTTTTGTATCAACTATTAATGCTCTTGTATCTTTTAATAATTTTTTGTAGCACCTTTCAGCTACAACTAAAGGCAAGCTATGTACAAATATTTTTCTACTTATTCCTATTAAAATCATTCTTTTGCGAATTATATCAACTTGGTCAAGTTTTCCAACTTCAAACTCACTAAGTCTATCAAACTGTTCTACAAGGTCTGAGTCCTCATATTTTTTCATTGGTACAATGTCAATAACATATTCATCAAGTGTATCAAATATTTTTGAATACACGCTTTCTTTTTCCTTTGGGTTAAGATTTTCTGAAAGTTGAATTGAATATCTTTTTAATAGACCTTTATATATCTGTTCCATTTCAAATAAATATATTTCATCAAGTTCATTAATTGTTTTTTCTTTGTGTTGTTCTTTTAAAGAATTGTAATCTATATCAAGTAAGTATTGTTGTTTCTTGTATTTATATTCAATTTCGTCATTTTCCTTAATGTGAATTACATTATAGTACTTTGATAATGCGTTCTTTTCAAAGTCAGACGCAGTCCCATCTTTAACTTTTTGATAAATTGTATTAATAATAAGTTGATCAATTGCTTCAAGGTATAAAGAATATGACTCTTCAAACTTTTCTTGTAGTTTGGCCTTTTTTTCATCCTCTGCCTTTTGTACATTTTTAAAATTTTTAATCATTGCACTTCTTTTCATACCAATTAATAGACTATTAAAGCCTTTTTTGGTTGGACTAAAAATTTTGCTAAATGTAACGCCAATTTTTGAAAAAAATGTTTTTTTAGTGTCATATACTCTTAAACTTTTTTCTTCTATTCCCATAGTATTTTCCTTTCAATTATTAATTTTTTCCTTGGTACCAATTTCTTCTATTACTTCATAAGTAACTTTTATATTATAATAATCTCCTAAATCTTCGATTTCCGTATATGTATTTGAAATTTCTTTATCTTCTATAAGTTTTGAAAGCTCTTCTTTTGCCTGCTTTTCACCGATTTGCTTTGCCTCATCTTCCGAATGTTCTACGGAATTAAGATTTACCTCATAATTTGTGTATTTGCAAATTTCAATTGGTAAATAAAAATTAGGAAGAATTTTTATTTTTTTATTTGTGTATATTGTATCATAATTTTTAAATTTTGAAAGGGTTTTAAACAAATTAATTTTAAAATTATTAATTTTTATTGCAAACTTTGTATTCTTTTTTCCGGTTCTATCTCTTTTGATTTCATTTTTACTCACTCTTGCTGTCTTTGAATATAAAACTTTTGCCTTAACTTCACCAATTGCATTTACATAATATTTATCAGCATATTTTTCCTCAATTGTTCCTGAGATTAATATATCCCCTTTTTTTACTTCGTCTCCCTCTTTTACCATTAGGCTACCATTTTGAGCATAAGCCTTAGTTATAACTCCATCTTTTGACGCAACTATATTTGAAAAATCATTTTCATCAACTATTTCCGGCTTTTTTTCAGCCTCAACAATACTAATAATTACATTTGTTCCTTTTATCTCAATTCCCACCCAAGAAATATCTTCTCTCAAAAGTCTTATTTTATTTACAATCTTTTCAATTTTCACTTTTGATTTTAATGTCCCTTTTTTTATTCCCTCATCATTAACTATTTTAATTATATCTTCAGAGTTTACTGTAGTGTTTCCTGTTACTTCAATATTCCATACAAATTTTGATAAAGCTATACTCATTATCACTAATATTAATAGCGTAATTAAAAATGACTTCCTTTTGCTATATTTTTTAAGCAAATATGGAACTCCCTTCTGAGATTTTACAGTTACTAAACACTGGTTTCTTCTTGCATTTTCTTTAAGTTTTTCCAATTGATATGTTGAAACTTTTGCAAACACTAAATTGGTATTTTTTCTTTTTATATTCCAAAGAAGTATTCCATCTTTGATGCTCGTTGTAATGAATCTCTCAATATAATAGCCTTCTATTTGTATATTAACATACCCAATGATATAATTTAAAATAATTTTAAAAACCATAATCTCTCCTAGATAGTCAAGTTAGTTACAATTAAGTAGTACATATTAATAATCATTAGTATATTCAAAAAGAAATAAGAAAATCTATATATTTTCCTTTACCTCTTGCAGCCAAGTAGAGTGACATTTCTGTTGTAAAATAAATGAAACCTTTTTTAATCTTCTTTTGCTTTTTCTAAATCTATGCTTTCTATTGTTCCTGTTATTATTAAGTCATCCTGTGTCATTTCCTCCATTTTCATATTGAAGCCATTAATATCAATTAAGCCAATTGACATCTTAATTCTTATAAAAAAATCTTGATATTCTAGTATGCACTTATAATTTTCAATCAATATTTTGTTAAAGCCTAAAATCGTAATTTTGGGTATATCACTTGTAATTTCTTCAGGAACATCAAATATCTTCTCAAATTTTCCCATACTGCTTACTCTCCTTCAAATTCATCTAAACTTTTAAATGTATAACCCTCGCTTTTTATCGTTTTTATTACTTCATCAAGAATATTTGCATCGTCTTTTGATGTTGCATGCAAGAGCATTATTTCGCCATTGTGAACATTATCTAAAATCTTTTTCTTTCCATATTCTTCTCTTCCCTGTTTACTTTCATCCCAATCATCCCAGGCAAAGCTCCAAAACACCGGTATATATCCAAGTCTTTGAACCACAGCTAAACTTTTTTCACTATACTCACCTTTAGGTGGTCTCATATATTTCATTTCATAATTAAAATCATTATAAATTTCCTGATGTAGTGTCATTATCTCATCTTTTATAGTTTCATCACTACACTTTGGAAGGCTTTTATGGTTTACAGTATGATTTCCCACAATATGACCTTCATCTATCATCTTTTTAATTAATTCAGGATTAGTTTTATAGAATTGACCTGTTATGAAAAAGCAAGCCTTAACGTCATTGTTCTTTAATGTATCTAGAATTTTTTCTGTATATCCTCCCTCATACCCAACATCAAAAGTTAAGTAGATATTTTTTGAGTCCTTGTTTCCCATAACTAAACCATTATATTTTTCTATAATTTTTCTGTTCGTTTCTCCAATATCAGGTTGCTCGTGATTCACACCTCTCTTTATTCCAAATTCAATTAGTTTATTACTAAGCACTTCAGAGCTAACAAGCACAGCATCTCCAAGTGATTTGTTACTACCAATTTGAAACTTTTGGCTTGACTTTTTACCATTTCCAACCTGCAAGCCTTTAAAATTCGAGCTAATCCCAGCAACAAAAATAACAAATATAACAAAAATTAAGAAAATAGCAACAACAATGATGTTTAACATTTTATTCATTAAAAGCTTTTTCAAATTCCAAAAATTCATACCTTTATCCTAATCATTCCTTTCTCTAATATAGAATAGTTTTTGTCTACATTAATTGCATTGTTTTTGTTTATTGTAATCAGCTTTTTGCTTTGCCAGTTATTCCATTAAAATTGCTTTTACTTGTATTTAATAGTCTTATTTTAAATTTGCTATAGTAAGACTTTTAATTTGCTAATTATTCCATTAAAAACTATTTTACTTTTCTAAATATATTAGAGTTTTTCAAAAGATATTACATAAAGGCAAGTACATGATAATTCATTGTTAGATTTATAGTAATTCTTTATTTTAATTTGCAAGCCATAAATAGTAAAAAAAATATTCATATAACTTTTATATTATACAAATAAAAGCCCTTGATATTACTAATCAATGGGCTTTTTTTATTCTTAATCTCACTTTGTTTTGAGCTTTGCTTTTAAATTGTTACATTATCTTCGATAACATATTTTAATTGTTCTAAATCATTGTTATTTGAAATAATTTCCGCAATAATATTTCTAACAACATTTTCATTATTTGAAACATCGTTAATTTCAGTTTCTTCTTTTAAAATTCCATTACATTCTTTTTCGATTTTGATACCGTAATTATCATCATCCTTGATAATAAAATAATTTAATGTTTGATTTTCGTCTCCTAATTTAGTCTCAACTTTCCCATAATTACTTTTCATTTTCTTCTGTTCCTTTCCTTTTAAAAGATATCGAATTATATTATGATATTTTTGTCAATTTCTTTTGTTTGTCTAATAATTTTTGATTAACTCTCTTTGAAACGTAGATTATAAAAGCTTTTGGCGATGGTTTCTCATAATAATATAATTTCAAATACTGCTTTACAACTTTTTCATCTGTATTCATATACATTGTATTTAACAATTTTGAGATGCTCCATAAAACGTTTTCTGGCTTTGTATGATATTTTTTTGCAATATGAACATATAATGAACCATTGAAATTTTTTATGTATGCGTTATTTTTATAGACTAATATTATGGCGTCTGTAAGATATTGATATGCCATACAATTTCTGTGAAATTTAAAATATCCCAACTCAATAACAACTTGATTATATATATCAGTTGTCGTCGTCATTTTTATATAATTCTACCCCTTTCTTTCAAATATAAATAAATATTCCCAAATATTCCTATTTCATCCTATTCTTTCCTATTATATTCATTTTATTTCTAATTGGATTTATTATAGATGTGTAAAAAAATATTTGGTTATTGCAGGCATTTTGTAATTTTAATTTGCCTGTGGTAATAGAAGCAAAAGGTAGATGTAGGATAACTTATAAACAAGCACACAAGAAAGGATACGTTATGAAAAAGTTTCCAAAAGTTCTTCGGAACATCGTTTCAATCATTTTAGCATTTGCTACGGTATTCGGTTTTTCGGTAACGCCTGTTTTTGCAGCAGAACGTACAGATTCGAATCAGTTCACAGCTGCT
>CACXCH010000042.1 GCA_902766085.1 uncultured Eubacteriales bacterium | reverse complement strand
GAAGATAGTAAGTATGCATATTTAAATTTGGCTATGTAGAATTGTAATAATAATTTCCTAAAATAACTAATGATATTATAAAAAACGGAAGAATAAAATATTGGTAAAATTTTAGGAGGTTAAAATGAAAATAGCAATAGAAGGAATGGACGGAGTAGGAAAAACAACAATAGCACAAGAATTAGCTAAAAGAAATAATTATACATATATAGGAAATGCAATACATCAATTATTTGGAATTACTGATAAAGATAGTTCATATTATAAGATGTTTCAATCAAAAGAAGATGAAATATTTCTAAGAAGTGGAAATGATATCATAAGAGCATGGTTATGTTCATTAGGAAATATATATACAGCTACACAAGTAAAAGACAAAGATATAATTGTAGATAGGCATATACTATCAAATTTTCAACAAAATGGAACAAGAGAAAATATAAAAATATATCAAACTCTAATAGAATTAATAGGTATTCCGGATATGAGTGTGATTTTATATGCTTCTCCAGAGGTTAGATTAGAGCGAATATATAATAGAAATAAAGAAGATAAAGATTTAAGAGATAAAAGTATTATTACTGATGAATATAATAAAATGATAAAGTTTGCAGAAAAATTCAAGATGCCTTATATTGTAATTAATACAGAGAGAAAAAGTATAGAGAATATAATACAAGAGATAGAAGAAAAGGTTATAAAAAGAAATCAGGAGGTATTAATTAATGAAAGATGAAAAACTAATTTTATCCATTTCGTTTTGTTTTCATGATTCATGCATAACTATTGCAAACGAAAAAGAAGTTCTTATTCACTTAGAAGCTGAAAGAATTTTTAGAGAAAAGCACAAAAAATTTCAAAATTTAGAAGAAGTTGACTATTTAGTTAATATTGGACTTGACTATATAGGAAAGACAATAGATGATGTAAATGAAGTATTAGTAACAGAATGGCAAAATTTATACAATGGAAATAAAGTATCTATTTTAGGCAAAGAGTTTAATGCAATATTAAGTAATCATCATGAAAACCATATTGGTGTTGTGCTTCCTGAAAAGATTGAAAAATGTGTCATTTTTATCTCAGATGGAGGTAGTGAAGAAGGAACTACAAAAGTGTATTATAAAGAAGGCAATAAGATATGGCTTGCAGAAGATTTGAATAATTCGAATTGTACAGGTCAATTTTATGGAACTATGGCTCAATTACTTCTTGACCCTGATTTTGATAGAGCACATACATCAGCCGTTGGTAAATTTATGGGATTAAGTTCATTAGGAAAGTATGATAATAACATAATGAATATTATCAAAAAAAATGAAAATGAAATTAATCAGCTATATGTTAATGGATGTAAACATTTATTACCATTATTTAATTTAGAAGACTATTATGACAAAGCTTGGGAAGATGAGAATAAACAAAATATAGCATATACTGCACATAATTATTGGGTAGATACTAATGTGGAAAAATTAAGAAAACATAGCAAATTTTCAAAAAATATATGTATGTCTGGAGGTTGTTCTTTAAATATTTCTTTGAATTCAAAATTATTGGACGAAAACATCTTTGATAAGGTATATGTGAGTCCAATATCAACTGATGGTGGACAATCATTAGGTGCTATTTTATATAGATATCCAAATATAAAAGTTAATTATCCTTTTTTAGGAAGAGGAAAAGACGAAGTTAATAGTTATGATGAAAAAGTTATAGAGGATATTTTAAATCATAAAGTTATAGCCTGGTTTCAAGGAAGAAGTGAAATAGGTGCAAGAGCTTTGGGACATAGAAGTTTTATAGGGATTCCAGACAGCGTTGAGATGAGAGTTAAAATTAGTGAAAAGATAAAAAAGAGAGAACCTTATAGACCTGTTGCGGCTATGATTCCAGAAGAATATATTTCTGAATATTTCGAACAAAATTATTCATCGCCATATATGACTTTTTGTGCAAAAGCAAAAAAAGTTACAAAAGAAAAAGCTCCAGCAATAGTTCATTTTGATGGAACTACAAGAGTTCAAACAGTATCCAAAAAAGATAATCCAATTATATATGATATATTAATTAAATTAAAAGATTTAGGAAAAGTGCCAATTTTAATGAATACATCTTTTAATGTTGCTAGTGAACCAATTGTTGATACTCCGGAAGATGCTATAAAAACATATAAATTAAGCGGAGCGGATGAATTATATATAGATGGAGAAAGATATAAAGAATGAAATTAGATAATGTAATACCGAATTTAGTTATCATAGGAGATTCCGCATATGATACAAATAAGTTTTATTACGATGATGGAAATACTATGATAAAAACTAATTTTGGAGGATCAAGTATATATGCTAGTATACCAGCAAGTGTATTTTTTAGAGTTGGATTAGTTAGCAATGCAGGGGAAGACTTTGAGTTGGATAAATTACAGGAATTTGATATAGATCTAAAAGGATTTCATATACAAAAAGGAGAGAAAACATCAAGATTTTACAATATTTTAAGAACAAAAGATAGGCAAGCAAGAGAAACTACTGCAGAATATAATGAGAATTTGACAGCGAAGTTTGAAGATATTCCAGAAGTTTTTTTGAATGCAAAATATTTTTATGTTTCTACTATGCTTCCAAGCAAACAAAAACAATTGATAGAAAAATTAAGAATTTCTAACCCTAATGCAGTAATAGGAGTAGATACATTTGAAGGATATGTAGATTTAAAAGAAACAATAGATGTATTTAATTTAGCAGATATTGCTTTTATAGATAAAGAATTTTCAAAACTTTTACATTGTAAAGCTGATGTAAAGATAATAAAATTAGGAAAGACTGGTTGTATATTGTTAGATAACAATGGAGCGAAAAAGTTTTCTGCTAATGTTATTGAAGAAGTAGTAGATAAGACAGGTGCAGGAGACTGCTTAAATGGTGTTTTTATGAATTTAGTTGCAAATGGATATTCAAATGAACTGGCACTAAAAAAAGCGGTGGAGACAGCTACATTGTCGATAAATGATTTTGGCATTTTAAATATTAAAAATAAAATGCAAGAGCAGAAGAATATCCTGGAACTTACTAGATAAAAACATAATCATATATATCATTTTTTACGGATAATACTATTTGTATTATATATAAAATGAAAGGAAGGTAAATATATGCTGTTGACAAAAGAAGCTTATCGGAAGAAAGAAATGGAACTTAAAAGCCTAAATGAAAAATTGAAAGAGGTAAGAAAAGAAAAAGCTTTGCAGATTTCACAGTCTGATGGTGATGACCGACATGACAACTTTGGATTTGAACAAGCTGAAATCCAAGAAAGAGCCGTTATAAAGAATATCAGAGATTTAACAGCTCAGTTAAGAGATGTAACTATCGTAGAAACTGTTGAAGACAAAAGCAAACAAATTGTTCAAGTAGGTGATTTAGTAAAGCTTAAATTGGACTATGGGGATGATGATGTATTTGAAACAGAATATAGGTTACAGGCATTACCATCGAGCGAAGAAGCAACAGTTACTTTAAATTCTCCTATTGGAAAAACAATTTTCCAAAAAGAAGTTGGATTTTTAGGAGAATGCAGAATTGCAAATGGCAATAAAGTTAAGATTCAGATACTTGAAATTAATTGATTATTTTGCAATTATCCTTTCAAAAAAGCTACCTGTTTTAGGTAGCTTTTTTAATCTT
>CACXCH010000041.1 GCA_902766085.1 uncultured Eubacteriales bacterium | reverse complement strand
TGTTTTGGTATGATTCTACCATACCTATCAACTTTCGTCTCGCCACTATAAGATTTTGATTTTATGTTTTCTACATCATATTCAATAGTTAAAACTAATTGCTTAGTTACCAACTTTTTCCTAGTTAAATCAAGGGATAGCAAATCCGCCATTTCCATTACAATTAGTTTAGCGTCATCATAATTATATGGGCAGTGCAAAACTTGTCCAGAAGAAATACTATTAGTTGATGGCTTATAATTCTTAACATCTTGCATTGTGCATGGTTCATATCCCCAAGCGTGGTCAATTAAAAGCTCAGCATTAACTCCGAATAATTTGTACAATAAGTCCTCATTGTCAATTGAAAGCCTTGCAATATCACCCATAGTATAAATTCTATAGTTAGCAAGCTTATTTGCATACCCTTTACCAACTCTCCAAAAATCAGTTAAGGGTTTATGCGACCAAAGTTCCTTTCTATATTGCATTTCATCAAGATATGCAATTCGAACCCCAAAGTCATTGGCTTTTTTATGTTTAGCAACAATGTCCATTGCTATCTTTGCTAAATACATATTTGTGCCAATTCCAGCAGTTGCAGTAATCCCCGTTTGTTCATAAACATCTCTAATCATTTGAGTTACAAGTTTCTCTGGAGTAGTTTTATATGTATTTAAATATCCTGTAATATCAGCAAAAATTTCATCAATTGAATATGGAAAAACATCATCAGAAGATAGATACTTCAAATAAATATTATAAATCATTGAGCTAAATTGCATGTATCTTTTCATTTGCGGTGGAGCAATTATGAAACTCAATTTTAGATTTTTGTTGTTAGTTAGTTCATCATCCAAGTAAGACTCTCCATCAAATTTTCGCTCATCATTATTCATCAATCGATATTCATTAATCTCTTTTACCTTTTGCAATACTTCGAATAGCCTTGCCCTTCCAGGTATACCATATTTTTTTAATGTTGGACTAACAGCTAAGCAAACTGTTTTTTCAGTTCTACTTGGATCTGCTACAACTAAATTAGTGTTAAGAGGATCTAATTTTCTTAGTCTGCATTCTACAGATGCATAAAAGCTTTTTAAATCAATACAAATATATACTCTTTTCATAGCAAAAAGAGTATATCATAAAATTTTTAATTTGTAAACACTTGTTTGGTAAAAAATTTAAAATTACATATTGCTTCATCTTCATTTTTCAAACAACATCCATCCATACCCATCATCAATAACTTTTAAATTTTTGCCCCTAATAACAACTGTTCCTGGTTCTAACGTAGTGTTATTAGCTTCATAGTCTTCATAGGTTATTTCTTCTATGTCTTCAGCATTTGTAGCAATAAGTTCATTTTCTACTACATCAGATTCAGTAAATCCTTCTCCACTATATGTTGCTAAGTAAACTTTTCCATCACTATAGAGCCTAACTTGGTGTAAAGAACTTCCTGCAAATCCACTTGGTGAAACTGTTTTTATTATTTTTGCATTATCATTTTCATTTCCAGTGTTAGTATCACTAGAAGTTGTGTTTTCTGTTTCATTTAAAGTGTTGCTTCCAATTTCCGCTTCATCATTTAAAACATTTTTATTACTTACATTTTCATTTAGTTCATTTTGATCTATCTTTTCTTCATTTTTTATGTTTGTGTTTGAAAGCCTATTTTCTTCATTCCTATAAATATTTCCAAATTTATAAAAGTATATTGCTATTCCGCAACATTACAATTATTATAACAAAAATCAAAAATTTTAATTTATTATTCATAATATCACCTCATCTATAATTCTTTTTTAATTTTTCAATTCGTTTTATTTTCTACTTTATAGAGACTTCTCTTTATAAGGATTGACACATTTCTCATCATTTTGAATGAAAAATTACTTAACAGTTGGCACATTTTTTTATTTTGAAAGCAAAATATCTTCATAATTCGTGTATTTTTAATATAAAATTCCTTCGCTTACGCTTTTTGAGTCCCCACCTAATGCATCAATTAATGCAAGTGCGAAATCAATAGATGTAGCAGGTCCCTGACTCGTAATAACTTTTCCATCAATTACAACTTTTTTATTTTGATAATTTGAATTGTTAAAATTGCATTCCATTCCAGGATAACAGGTTACATTCTTCCCATCAATTACTTTAGTTTTAGTTAACACTAGTGCAGGTGAAGCACAAATAGCAGCAATAAACTTATCTTTTGTTCCAAAATCATTTATTGCATCTAAAACAGTCCTGTTTTCTGACAAATTTTTAGCTCCTGGCATACCACCCGGAAGAACAATCATATCATAACAGTCTAATGAAGATACTGGTTTTGCTTCAATGGTTGCTCCATGAGCTCCTGTAACTTTAGTTACTTTTGTACTTACTAAATCGCATTTTATTCCTGCTCTATTTAGTAAATCATAAGGAGTAATCGCTTCAATCTCCTCAAAGCCATTCTCCAAAATAATAGCTACATTTTTCATTTTTATAACCTCTTTTCACATTTTTGTGATTTTTGTAAATTTATTATATGCATTTAAAAATGGTCTGTCAATATCTTATATCTGTGTGATATAAATAACTTGGTTATTTTGTATTAACCAAGTTATTTTTTCTATTACATATATACATAAAAACTATGTATGATTTTTTATGTATTTCTAAAAGCAGAATTTTTATATTTGCTTTTCTCTATTAATTATGCTTAGTATAAAATCCGTTGCTTTACTATAAGCTTCGTCTTTCAAATTAGGAATTTTATTCATCACATAAAAAACCCAATTTATCCCATGTGGAATACTTTCATTGTTGCTTTTTATTTTTTCAACATCTATTGCACTTTCTAATTCACCATATGGTACAATATTAATATT